>CAKZQX010000598.1 GCA_937141995.1 uncultured Chloroflexaceae bacterium
GGTGACGCTCAAGCTAGTGGCGCAGTGGGCCAATGCCTGCAATATCTTTGGCGACCCGGAGACGCTGCGGCATAAGTTTGGGGTGCTGCGGGAGCATTGCGAGACGCTGGGACGCCCCTACGACGAGATTATCCGCTCCAGCAACCTGAATGTGATCCTGCTGAAGCCGGGCGACGATCCGGTGGCGGCCACGGAGAAGACCCGCGCGGCACTGGGCATGAGCTTCGACGACCTCTCCCGGATGGCCCTGATTGGCCCCCCCGCCGAAATTGGCGAGCGCGTCCAGAGCATTGTTGATGCGGGCGTCAACTATGTCATTGTCTACTTCCCCCGCATCGTCTATGATCATGAACCCATGCACCGCTTCGCCGAAGAAGTTATTCCAAACATCACATAACACGCGTTACGCGGTGGACGATCAAACTGAGCGTTTCACCAGATGAAACACAGACCGCCTGCGGCAGCATGGTACGTTTGTGTCTTGTTCACAACAATGTTGCACTTTGTGCAACATTGTTGTGAACAAGAAAGGGATTTGCCGCCTCAGAAGAGGCGACGGACGCGCAGAAGCACATCCCTACCGGCATTTCCGCCCTGGACATGCAGAAGCACGTCCCTACCGTCCCGGACACACCTCCCGCAGCGGCGGCTGGCCGCCGCCTATTCGACAAGCCGGGCTCCTGGTGGTAGCATTGGGCCACGCATTCGTATCATAGACCCATCAGGCGGTGCTATGGCTGAGTCAACCCATCACCCACAATCGGTTGCCACCCCGGCGGCCCCACCGGCCTCGCCGCGCCTCTGGGAGATTGACGCCCTGCGCGGCTTTGCCGTGATCCTGATGATCTTCTATCATCTGGTCTGGGATCTGCAGTACGTCGGGCTGGTGCCGGTAAATGTCTACGCGGGTAGCTGGCAGCTCTTTGCCCGCTCAATTGGCACGCTCTTTATCTTTGTACTGGGTGTGTCGGTGGCATTGCGGGCGGCCCGGCAGACTCCCGCGCCGGGACAGCCCCCCGGACGTGCGTTCTGGCAGGGCTCGCTCATGCGAGGCGGCATCATCTTCAGCCTGGGCATGGTCATCACGCTGGCAACCCTGCTGGTGATTGGGGAAGCCTATGTGCGCTTTGGGATTCTGCATCTGCTGGGGCTGACGCTGATCCTGGCAACGCCCTTTGTCTATGTGCGCCCCTGGATCAGCATGGTTGTGGGGCTGCTTATGTTCGCCGGGGGCATCTACCTCAATGGGCAACTGGTCACCTTCCCCTGGCTGCTCTGGCTGGGGCTCCAGCCGATTGGCGTGCCCATGGTGGACTACTACCCACTACTACCCTGGGCCGGGATCGCGCTGCTGGGCGTGGGCGTGGGCAAACTGGGCTACAACGCCGGCATGCGCCGCTTCGCCCTGCCCGACCTCTCCATGCTCCCGCCGATCCGTGGCATGCGCCTGCTGGGCCGCCACTCCCTGCTGATCTACATGCTACACCAACCGCTGCTGCTGGGCATTGTGACGGCGCTCAATGCGCTCCGGGCGTAGGCGTGGGCTTCCCCGTTTCTAAGAGACTGTCTGAAAGATGATGCGCGTCGGTCCCACGGCATGCGGGGTGCCCTACGACACCGGACAGCGCCCCCGGCGTCCCGGCTTCCGCCGGTTCCGGCCACACCCCGGCTGACGCCGGGACTCCCGCGCCGGGGCCGTCGCCCCATAACCAACCCGTTTCAGACAGTCTCTCATCTCTGCGTCCTCTGTGTTCTCTGTGGCTATAATAACAAATCAGGATCACACCCACCCTACCGGGAAGCGCGTGTTGGGAAAGATCGCCCGCGCCTCGGCCAGAATCTCCGGGTAATCCGCCGGGCGATAGCGCTCCGAGATATGGATCAGGACCAGTTCCGCCACCCCTGCCGCGCGGGCCAACCCGGCCGCCTGCCGATTGGTGAGATGGTAGGCTCGCCGCGCCAATGGTAGATCGGCATGGCGAAACTGGCTCTCGCAGACCAGCGTACCGCAACCCTGCAGCGCGGGAACCAACCGCGCCAGCGTCGGCGCATCCAGGCGAAAATCGGTCAGGTAAGCCAGCGTATCGCCGGGCGTCTCGACCAGCAACTGCGCGCGCAACTCCGCCAGAGCATAGGTCTGCCCCGCCAGCGTCAGGGTGGGCGCTTCGTCCGGGGTGGCGCTTTTCACCTGCTGTAGCCAGGCTCCCGGCAGCAGGTTGAGCGCCGCCAGCCGCGCCGGATCGATATTGCGCCGGGGCGTCTCGCGGATGATATAACCCATCGAGGGTGTCAGATGGTCCAGCGTGATCGCCGTGACGCTGAAGTCAGCGTTGGCGATGATGGGACCGGCATGCAGCCCACTGCCGGCCGGATGCGCCCGGGCGAAGGCTTCCTCGGCGTGGAAGCGCCAGGCCGTCACCATCTCCGTGCCGATATCGTGGACCAGCCAGGTGCCGCGCAGCTCCGCCTGCAAGTTCCACATAAACCCGCGCAGCCGATGCTGCATAATCTGCGCCGTGGCGGGCGGTCCCCAGACCTGCATGGGCGGATCGGCCCGGTTGAAGCTGTGGCGGAAGAGCGTATCAAAGCCGCTGATATGGTCCATATGCAGATGGGACAGCAGCAGATGATCGAGCGCCTGCAGCTCTCCCACCGGGCGCTGCGCCAGCCCCACCTCGCCGCAATCGCAGAGCAACCGGTAGATCGCCTGCCCCGCGTTGATCTGCACCAGGAGCGCGTTATCGTGCCCGGCGGCCCCCAGCACCTGCCCCGCAATGCTCACCACACATCTCCCTTCGCACCGTCTCATACCGATTTATTGTCATAGCCACCGAGAACACCGAGAAGATACCATGGGAACGTGCCGCCACTGCGCCCGTTGCGCCCGTTCCCGTTGATGGCTGGGTTGATGGCAACCTGGTATCACGGGTGTGGATGTATTGCGGAGATCATGCTACCATATTCACGATTGTTCCTCGCCCAAGCAACCAACCCGCTGCTCTGCGCGATGATCTGCGCGCTGCACCGCGACCGCAAGCGGCAACTGCCGGCCGACCGGGTACAACTCTATGAGATCACCTGTGAGATGCTGCTGGAGCGGCGCGGCCAGGAACGCGGGGTCGATCTGCAGAGCTACCCCCGGCTGACCTACCGCCAGAAAAAGCAGTTTCTGCAAGAGGTTGCCTACTGGATGTTGCGCAACGGCAAGACCGAAGCTGGCCGGGCCGAGGCCGAAGCCTGCTTTGCCCGGGTGCTGCCGACCATCCTGGAGAGTGCCGACAGCGTGCAGCCGGGCGACGTCTACCGGCTGTTTATTGAACATAGCGGTATGGTACGCGAACCCGGATGCGGGCGCATCGACTTTATCCACGTTGAACGATCGGTTCGTGGAACAAACCAACTTCCTCCGGCGTCTCTACACCAGACTGGCAGATATACCGTGTAAGCAAGGAGATCGCTATGAACCACATGCTTCGCCAACGTTACGCGCATCCGTTGTTCGTTCTGCTGCTGTTGCTGCTGCTCGCCGGGTGCGGCGGTACAGTTCAAGAAGAATTTAGTGAAGTAAACGAGGGGCTGGCCCCCCCCGGATTAGATGACTCCGGCATGGAGTCGAACCGGGCTCCCGCACCAACCATGCCTATGGTCGATGTCCAGGATCGGGCGGGGAGTGCCGGTGCCGAATTTGAAGAAGAAGCGATGGCGGAACCGGCTCCGGCTGCTCCGGCTGAGGCTGACGCTGCTCAGGAAGCGCAGCCCACGCCATTCACTCAGGCGGTGGCCTTCAACGAAGATGTGGGCCGGAAAATCATTAAGAATGCCGATCTAACGATTGAGGTTGCCAGCGTTGAGATTGCTGTGAGCCGGATCAGTAACGCGGCGGCACAGGTCGGCGGGTATGTGCTGGAGACCCGCACGAACTTCGGCGAGGAGGGAGCCGAAGGAGCCGTGATGCAGATTGCTGTGCCCGTGGATACCTTCGAGGCCACCCTGGAACGTATCCGTGGGACGGCCACCCGGTTGATTGACGAGCAGGCTTCCGGTATGGATGTATCCCAGGAATATGTCGATGTCCAGAGCCAGCTTGCCAACCTGGAGGCTACTCAGGCACGCATCCGCGAGTTCCTGGAGCAGGCCGAAACCGTGGAAGAGGCGCTACGGGTAAATAGTCGGCTTAGCGAGGTTGAAGCTCAGATCAGTCAACTTAAGGGGCGGCTGCAATATCTGTCGCAGCGGGCCGCCTTCTCAACCATCACCATCCAGTTAGAGCAGCAGCCACCCGAAATTACACCCACACCGACCGCTACACCGACGCCAACCGTGACGCCCACGCCGGAGCCGGTCTGGTCGCCGGGTGAGACGGCGGGCCAGGCCTATGGCACACTCACGGATGTGCTGCAGGTTGTTGCGACCATG
The DNA here is from genome assembly GCA_937141995.1 of uncultured Chloroflexaceae bacterium. Classification (GTDB taxonomy): domain Bacteria; phylum Chloroflexota; class Chloroflexia; order Chloroflexales; family Chloroflexaceae; genus CAKZQX01. The sequence continues at coordinate 4,417 of CAKZQX010000598.1, forward strand.
GCGATCTGGCTGGCAGTGGTGGTGCTGCCCCTGGCACTGCCGATTGCCCTGATTGGTCTGGGATTACGCGCCTGGCAACAGCGCAACCGGGCGCAATCCCAAACGGGAAGCAGTGCGTCTCCCGTAGCAGCGCCATCGCAGGAACCGGCCGAGAGTGGCACATCAACAGATTGACATAAAGTCACTACCATGAGTTACGCGGTCCTTGACGCGGAAGGACATGGCGCCTCCGGCAAGGTGGAAGAAATCTGATCTTGTTCACACAAAAATTCACAACGTGAATTTTTGTGTGAACAAGAATAAAACATACCATGCTGCCGCAGGCGAAGCTGACGTCCGAGTCGTTCACCAGACCGAAAGAAGCTGCACCGCGTAAGTCATGTTACTAACAATGATTTCCGACTGTTCCGGCGGCAGGTATGTTCAACGTACCCACCGCCGGATTCTACGAACCATCCTGGTTTGTTCGCGCCAGCATCCAGAGGGCCATCTGCTCCAGTCCAACTAATGCCGCTGTAACGATAACCGCCAGACCAAACAGGATCAGGTTACTCTCATCGCCGGCACGGAAGGCAAATATCAGCGAGGTAGCGACCGCTGGGGGATGTACCGCGTCAAGCAGGATCATCAGCGTGATCGTGATAACCATCGCACTGCCACCCGCGATATAGCCCGGCCCCAGCAGCAGGTAAATCGTCAGACCGATTACGGCGGCCAGCATCTGGGCAATCACCAGGGTTCTGATCGTATTTGTGCCATGTTCGGGATCAAGATAGATCAGAAATGCGCTGGCGGCAAGCGAGGCAAACAGCAATCGCTGCCGGCTCAACACTTCCACCAGGCCGAGCACCAACAACACCGTCAGGGTAGGCAGCAGGGCCAGCAAAAACTCGTCCCGCAGACTCAACCGCCGGCGCTTTGGTCGCCTGGCACCTTGAACTGGCTTTAGGCTTTCCCGATTTGACTGCATCCCCTATTCCCGTCACTCTTCTTCCCGCGTAACCCGTCCAAACTGCCACATCACCGCCTGCTCAAGCAGCACCAGCACGGACGTCATGCTCACTGCCAGAAAGAAGAGAAACAGATTACTCACATCATCGGTGCGGAACGCAAAGATCAGCGAAGTTGAGGCGGCCGGTGGATGCACCCGATCAAACAGAACCATCACGATAATCGTAATAATCATTGCACCGCCGCCGGCGAAGTAGCCAGGGCCGAGTAGAACATCCATCCCCAATCCGGCACTCGCGGCGAGCAGATGGGCAATGATCAGGGTGCGAGCAGTATTGGTGTTGTGCTGCGGATCAAGATAGATCAATAATGCACTGGATGCAAGTGATGAAAACAGAAAGCGCTGGTTGCTGACTTGCTCGATCAGACCGAGAATACTGATAACGGTCAGGGTGGGCAGCAGCGCCAGCGTTAACTCCTGCTGCAGTTTTAGCCGTTTGCGATTCATACCTGCAACTATTCCTCGGCTATGGCGCAAGGTGTCGGCGGATTGCGCTCAACAGATCATCAAGATTGAGCGAGTGGCCGACCATCTGTCCATGTAATGCCTGCAACTGGTCAGCCTGATCGGGAGACAGATGATGATCGGCCGAGTTCATCAGCACGGGAATATGCTGAGTGGTCGGGTTATGGCGGAGCATCTGGAGGATCTTTAGCCCGCTCTGGGGTTCCTCCATCCGCATATCGAGCATAATCAGATCGGGACAATGCTGTGCGGCCAGGGGACAGGCGCTGTCACTTGTCGCGCAGAGAATGACTTCGTACTGTTCATCCGTGAGTAGTTCATACATCAAATAGAGATAACTCTGATCATCATTTACAACCAGAATAAGTGGATGTTCGCGCTGCATTGTCCCCCTCGTGAACTACTCTAGCTGGTATCTACTCTCGTACAGAACAACAGTTGCAGTCGGTTGCGCCCTACCCGAACCCACGAAGATACAAAAACACGAAGGCACGAAAAAATATAAAATCTTCGTGTTCTTCGTGCTTGCATCACTTGCGTTACAGATGCTGCCGGACAGGTATGAATTAACTGGAATACTAACAGCTTCTCAACATTATCTCCACTCTATTTTTCCTTACCTGCCACACGCTATGCGGTGGGTATTCAACCCGAATGTTTCACCCGATGGGAGCCCAATTCGCATACGGCAGCATGGTACTTTTCTTTTTCACAACAAAACCACGTTGTGGATTCGTTGTGAAAAAGATTGAACATCTTGCCCCCTGCCGGAGGCAACATACGCCTCCGGGTGAGAACCGCGTACGTCGGTGTTAGTGATCGTTACCATCTGGCGCAACACTAATGCGTCACTTCGATGATACCACGTTCGGCATTGTACAAATCTCCCCGGACGCCGCTCTCCAGGTTCCAGAACCAGATGGTTGACGAACTTTGGGGGGCAATCAGGCCGGGGCCACGCGGCTCCGGCAGCGCGCGTGCGGCGGCAACATATGCCAGACCCGTGCCGGTTGCAGTGGCATCACCCAGCACACCCAGACTGCGCCCGGCAGCAATAACCTGATCGTCACCGGAGGTTGTGCGCCGATGTAGCGAGTAGTCCTGGATTAGCGTTGAGGCACAGGCCGTGGTCAGGTAGTAGAGTGTACCATCATCGCTCCAGGCCAGCGGCCGGGCCCAGTATCCCTCGTCAATAATGTCCTGCTGGTTGCCGTTAGCATCCAGCAGCAGCAGATCCGTTCCTTGACCCGATTCGGTATGCAGCGCCGTCACCGCGATAGTCCGGCCATTGGGCGCAACGAACGGCACCCCCAGCGCCTGATAGCGATCACCCACAAGTAACCCGGCCCCAATATCGCGCTCCCCCGGATTGTCCAGCCGTTGGATAAATAGGGTGCTGCGTCTATCGGGGGCATTGGCAGGGTAGACCAGGGTCTCATTGTTCAGCCACTGTGGGCTAAAGCGGCTCCACTCACTGTCGCCGGCCACGCGCTCCGGTCGTCCACCCTCGGCAGGAACAACCCAGATGCTCCGCTGCACAGGCATCAAACCCTGCTCATCCACACTGAAGGCCACCATCTGTCCATCGGGGCTAAATGCCGGATCGGCACAGTTGATTCCAGGCTGGGCTAACCGACGCACATTCGATCCGTCGGCCTCCATGATCCAGAGTTGTCCGGGCACGGCAAAGGTCATCTCCAGCGGGTCAATTCCCGGCTGCGTCCGGCAGAAGGCAATCTGCGACCCGTCGGGACTGACCGCGACGGCAATCTCTTCTTCGGGTGAGTCGGTCAAGTTGACGGCACCACCATCGCGCCGACGGCTCTGGCTCTGGTTCGTGGGCGTTGCCGCGGGTGTTGCAACAACCAGCGGCGCTGCCCCCGATTGCTCAATCCGCCAGATATCGCCATCCAGCAGAAAGATCAGCGGATCGGGCGAGGCAATACTGTCACCACCTGTGGGGATGGTCAACTGATCACTCGCCTCGACCAGGGGCGACGAGCGTGCCACTTCAATCTGAATTTGCTGCGGATCACGCGACAACGAGAGTCGGAAAGGCACCGGTTCTGCTACCGCCAGGGTGAGGATCGCGCCGACATCGGCTGTCTCATCATAGCGAAAGTCAACGCTGCTGATCATCCGCGTCTCAGTAAAGGTCAGCGTTTCCGTAATAACTGACTCTTCAAATGCCTCATCATGCAGCCAGTTGGGTAACTCCACCTGCACGACATAGGGACCGGGGGCGACCGGCTCATTCGTCAGCAGCGTAAAGTCATACGCACTCAGACAGTAGGCCTCAGCACTGACCGGGGCCGACCCCTGCGCTACATCAAAGGCGAAGGTAATGCGTTCAAATGCCGGAAAACCTGTCGCCATAACATCCGTCAGGCGACCCGAAAAGCGCCCGCTGACGATGGTATCGGTGGCCTGATTGCAAAAGCTAAAACCACGGAGCGCAGGATTCGCGGTTGGCGTAGGCGGGAACGGCGTGGGCGTGGGCGACAGGGTTGGAGTTGGCGTCTCCGTCGGGCCGACCGTCGGCGTGGGTGTCAGGGTTGGTGTTGAAGTCGGCGTAGCCGAAGGAGTACCCGCAAGAATCGTCTCGATACTGGCGATCTCTTCCTCCTGGATTACCTGCTCACAACTGGCAAGCAGCGCGGCAGTCACCATCAGGAGGGCAAAGAGCGCAACAGAAAACAGGGTAGTTCGCTTTGTCTGCTTCATGCTCAGGGGGGCCTTTAGCCGAACTGGCTTCAGCGTGGAGTTTTTCATTAATCACCAGGCAGGGCCACTTTAATCCAGCCACGGCGCATGGCGTAGACGACCGCCTGGGTGCGGTCGTTAACGGCCAATTTCCGTAGAATAGACGAGACGTGATTTTTCACAGTCTGGTTACTGATATCAAGCAGCAGTGCAATTTCTTTGTTTGTGCGCCCGGCAGCAACTAGTTCAAGCACCTGCAACTCACGCGGCGAGAGCGGGGAATAGATGCTCTGGGTATCTTCATCGACAGCCATCTGGCGAAACGCGCCCAGCACCTGCGCGGCAACCTCGGGGAGCGAGAGCACCAGTTCATTGATGGGATATGCCCCCTTGCGCACCTCGTAGAGCGTCGTCAGGAGTTCATCCCAGGAGATATTGCGTGGCAGGTAGGCCGCTACCCCCGCCCGAATTGCCTTAACCACATACTGCCCATCAAGCGAGGCACTGAGGAGTATAATCCCGACGTGCGGATGGGAGCGTTTAATTGCCCGTGAAACCTCCAGGCCATTCACACCCGGCAAATCTACTTCCATCAAGACCAGGTCAGGGTCGGTATAATCCACAAGCTGAATTGCCTGTTGCCCATTGCTGGCCTCGCCGGCAATACGAAAGTCAGGCAATGCCGCCAGGTTATGGCGGAGACCTTCGCGAAAGAGCGCATGGGCATGAACAAGAACAATGGAGGTAATACTCACAGACCATTCCCCCTCAACTTAACGTAATTCCCCGGTGCCGGTCAACTGGGTTAAACGGCAAACCAGAGGGCAGTGCTACAATATTTTTACGACCTGGTGTAACGCGACATGCACGCCCGTGCCGGTCACACCAATGTGCCCGGAGCCTCCTCAGCGTTGAACAGGCATGCGCCACACGCCGGGAGTGAGGCTTGAATGTACTGGTCCTTGTAGCTCCGGTGCTATCCGAAATATTTCACACGTCAACAGTTGTCGCAACAACTGCTGACATGAACACATCCCGGATAGAACCTCGTGTGTAAATAGATACACAGACGCTTACGAGGATGGAACAGGCACACAGAACAGTAGAATGCGTTACAATGCGGTCAAGTTATTATACTCCATATCGATAGAGAAAACAAGATCCCCTAGCGGATTGTCATCGGCATGACAATATGGACATAGCCCTCCTGACCGACTGGTTTCAACACACCGGGACTCTGCGGCGTCTGGGTTTCGAGGGCAACCTGCGCGGTTTTCATCGCATTCAGCGCTTCGGCCAGATATTTCACATTGAGCGCAATCTGCCCACCCTCGCCATGGACCATGCCGTCAAGTTCGCCGGTATTATCCCCAACTTCAGCCGCGTTGGCGCTAATAACCAGCTTGCCCGGCCCCAGTTCACCACCGGGCTCGACCGTTATTTTGACAATATTCTGGCTGGCGTTAGCAAAGAATGAGGCGAGTTTGACGGCTTTGGTCAACTCCTGGGTTTCCAGCACGGTGCGGGTGGTATGATCGGTCGGGATAATCCGCTCGAAATCAGGGAACTTGCCGTCAATCAGGCGCGACACCAGATCGGTGCTTTCAGTGTGAAACAGCACCTGATTGCCCTCCGGCGTCACCGACAGGGCAACACTCTCGGCGTCACCGATAATGCGCGCCAGTTCGCTCAACGCCCGCGCCGGAACGATAAGCTCCTGGGAAGTTGCCACCGGTTCCGGCAGCGTGATGATCCGCTTTGCCAGCCGAAACCCATCAGCAGCAGCAAACACGGCTTCATTCCCGCGCAGCCGGATCAGCACCCCGGCCAGGACGGGACGCGAGTCATCACCTGCGGCGGCAAAGGCAACCTGATCGATTGCCTCACGCAACATATCGGCCGGCAGTGTAATGACCGGATCGCGCTCGGCAACGGTGGGGATGGGCGGAAACTCATCGGCTTCGATGCCCTTGATGTTATTGGTAAAGCGCGCACATGCCAGATTTACTGATTGGGTACGTGCATCGAGTGTTAGCGTCACTTTATCATTTGGCAACCCCCCAACCACATCACTCAAGAGCTTCGCCGGAACGGTACTCGCGCCTTCTTCCGCAATTTGTGCGCCAATCCAACAGGTAATGCCGACTTCAAGGTTGGTGGCGGCCAGTTTAAGACGCCCGTTATCGGTTGCAAGCAGCACATTTGCCAGCACCGGCAGGGTACTCTTGCCGGCAACCGCGTGGCTGACGGTTGCCAGTCCGCGTTTAAGATTTTCCTGGAGGCATGAGAGTTTCATCCGTACTCCTTCATTGACGCACATGGAACTATCAGTTCCACCCTCTGACCAGGCAATACCTGTCCAGGGTTATCCAGAGGTGTGAACCGAGGTGGGATAGGTCAATTATAGCACAGGTCATCGTCCGTTCCAAAATGGAATGGATGTATGCGCGATGACCGCTCTGAAACGCTCCCTGTGTATAGGTGCAGGGTGAACAGTCAGTTGCGTTACGCGATGCGCGTTCAAATCGGACGGTTGCCTCGATTGCCTCGATGAATGATAGATTCGCCTGCGGCAGCATGGTGCTTTTTTAGCTTTGTTCACAAAACATTTGCACTATGTGCAAATGTTTTGTGAACAAAGCTGGTTTCTGCCGCCCTGCCGGAGGCAAAATTATCTTCCGGGTCAGTGACCGCGTACGTCCTGTCGGTTACACGCGTTACGCGGTGGGCATGCGAGCGGAATGTCTGATTGAATGAACAGCAGACACACCTGGATGAACAACCCGATGCCTCGCCGGGAGGGTGGCAGAGGATATTCTTTTGCAGGAACATGCGGCAGCACCGGAGGGGTTTGGTTCACTCATCGGTTCTGGCCGTTCCCATGAGCGGCAGAGTCAGCATAGCCTATTCTATCCCAACAAACTGGGGTACACCAGTTATACGGTAAAGTTGACACGTCTACAACCTCTGCGTAGAATAAGACTATTATAGAGCGCCAGGCACATGGGAATGTACGACAACACAGCGTATTTCTGGTGGCACTAAAAATGAGTGACCCGGTTGACCGACCATGACAATACCACAGAAGCTTGCGACCCTAGTTTCGGTGAATGGAGATCATGAAGCTAGCCGTATCTCGGCAGTGCCGGATTGGCGCGTGCCTGTGCAAGCCTGAGTGTAAGCCCGCTGAAGCCCGCTGCTCCACATATGCCCGCAAGACAATGAAGTAGTGCCGGGCATAAAAGAATGCATCCGGCGTTGAAGCTGCATGTAGAGGAATCAAGATTAATTATGGAAATTACTGTTCATCAGGGAACCGTTTTGCAGGAAACCGCGCCACTGGTTGTGCTGACTGTCTGGGAAGATGCGGCGCTGCCCGAATCTGTTGCTGCGCTGCTGGAGGCCGATGACTTTCGCGGGCAGGCACGCCAAACCGTGCTGCTCTATCCACGGGGGGCTCTACCCGCACGCCGCCTGCTTCTGCTGGGGTTGGGCCAACGGAGCGCGGCAACTGCCGATACCCTCCGGCAGGCCGCCGCGCAGGCCGGCCAGAAGGCCCACGACCTGCACATCACCGGCTTTGCTATGAATCTGCCGTCGGCGGAAGCGGTATCACCCATGAGCGCAGCGCAGGCACTGGCAGAAGGGGCTGAACTGGGGCTGTATCGCTGCCTGGAGTACAAGAGCAACCTGTCTACGGAGCAGACACACCGGGTTGAGCAGGTACGCCTGATGGTTGAGGAGCCGACCGATGCAGCGCGGCGGGGCGTCACGCTGGGTCAGGCGGTGGCGCGGGGTGTACTACTGGCACGGGATCTGGCGAATGGGCCGGGAAATGCGGTGACGCCTACCCGTCTGGGCGAGGTGTCCCAGGATATCGGTACACGCTATGGCATGCAGGTTACGGTGTTGGGGCCGGAGGAGTTGACGGCGCAGGGGTTTGGCGGCATCCTGGCCGTGGGGCAGGGATCGGCGCAACCGCCACGGTTTATCATCATGGAGCATGGGAGTGCCGGCAACGGGCCGACGATCTGTCTGGTCGGGAAGGGGATAACCTTTGATACCGGCGGTATCTCCATCAAGCCCTCCGAGAAGATGGACGATATGAAGATGGATATGGGAGGCGCGGCGGCCGTCCTGGGAGCAATGGAGGTTGTAGGCGCGCTGAATCTGCCGCTGCATATCGTCGGGCTTGTCAGTTCGGCCGAGAATATGCCCGGCGGGAACGCCTACAAACCCGGCGATATCGTAAAAACCTTGAGCGGACAGACGGTTGAGGTGTTGAATACCGATGCCGAGGGGCGCATTGTGCTCGCTGATGCACTTTTCTATGCGCAGCGTTACCACCCCCAGGCCGTGGTGGACATAGCCACGCTCACGGGTGCAGTTGTCGTTGCGCTCGGTCCACATGCGACTGGTCTGATGGGGAATAACCAGGATCTGGCCGACCG
>CAKZQX010000599.1 GCA_937141995.1 uncultured Chloroflexaceae bacterium
GAGGAGATCGAACTGCTCGTGCGCGGCAGCGCGGGCGAGGTGGTCTTCGAGATTGAGAAGGAGCCCGACGAAGATCTGGGCATTGCCTTTACTGAGCCGCTGTTTGACCGACTGCGCACCTGCAATAATAAATGTCCATTCTGCTTCCTGACGCAGATGCCCAAAGGCATGCGCAAAACGCTCTATTTAAAGGATGATGACTATCGCCTCTCATTTCTTTATGCCAATTTTGTGACGCTGACCAACCTGAGCGAGGCGGACTGGCAGCGCATCGAGCAGCAGCATCTCTCGCCGCTGCATGTCAGTATCCACGCGACGGATCGCGCGTTGCGGGCGGTGTTGCTGGGGAAGGCCGATGTGCCCGATGTGTCGGCGCAGATCCGGCGGCTCGGCGCGGCGGGGATTAGCGTGCATACGCAGGTGGTGGCCTGTCCCGGTCTGAATGATGGCGCGGCGCTACAGCGTACGGTGGAGGATCTGGCGGCGCTCTACCCGACGGTGCAGTCGATTGCGGTGGTGCCGGTTGGTCTGACCAAGTATCGCTTTAACCGGAAGAAGCCGTCAACGATTCGGGCGGCGATTCAGGTGCATGAGACGCCGGAGTGGATCGATACCAACTGGGAGCGTCAGCCGCTCTGGTCGGAACAGGTGCAGGGCGATGCCAGGCAACCCGCCCTCGATGCCGCCGATTTTGGTTTTTGTGCGCGCCTGGGGGCGGCAACCGATGTGCCGTTGCGTTGCTACACGCCGGATGAAGCGGCGCGGGTGATTGACCTGCTGCTGCCCTACAGTGAACACTACCGGCGCGATCTAGGGCTGAACCTGGTCTATCCGAGTGATGAATTTTATCTGCTGTCGGAGCGCGATGTGCCCCCAGCCGCTTTCTATGACGATTTCCCGCAATACTCCAACGGCGTCGGGATGACACGGGATTTTCTGGATACATGGACGACGGCACGGCGACGGTTGCCCGCCCGCCTATCGCAGCCAACGCGGGTAGCGCTGCTGTGTGGCACAATGATCGCCCCAACGATGCAACCGGTGGTTGATCGGCTTAACCAGATTGAGGGGTTGGAGTTACGACTGCTGCCGGTGGTGAACCAGTTCTTTGGCGAAACGGTAACGGTCAGCGGTTTGCTGCTGGGGCAGGATGTTGTGCCGGTGCTGCGTGACAGCGGTTGCACCCACGCGGTCCTGCCGCGCGTGATGTTTGACTACAGCGGTATGCGCACGCTTGACGAGTACACACCCCAGCAACTGACCGAGGAGAGCGGCGTTGCGGTGGAACTTGCCGCCGACCCGGACGAACTGGTGGAGTATCTGCGCGGGCTAGCGCATCTGGATCAGCGGCGCGCCGCCTGAGAATGAGTTTGTTTGCCCTGGTGTGACGATGCTGTCGCTGAAGGGTGATCCGCATGCTGCGTGTCGGGTACGGGTGCGTAGTATAACGTTAGACTGGGGAGGGTAAGGCACGAAGCAGCAGTCGCTTTGTGCCTTTTTTGTTGCGTTCGTCCAGAGTGCAGGAGCAGGCAAATGGAGATTACGCAATCAACCAGGATGCAACAATTCATCACATTCATGCAGCGCGCCAATCAGATAGCTGCCAGTACGGATCTTGAGCCGTTGCTTGATCAGATGCTTGGGTTGCTGATGCAGGTGGTGCAAGCGCCGGCCGGGGTGGTTTACCTCTATGAGCCGGAGGGTGATGAGCAGGTGCTCACGGTGATCCGGGGCGATACCACGATCCGGCATCTGCTGGGCAAGCATTTTGCCGCAGATCGCTGCCTGGCCGGCTATGTGGTGCGCGCAGGCAAGCCGGTCTTTATCTCGGATGTGACGCGCGAGCCGCTCTGGAACCAATCCATCGGCGCGCTCTCCGGAATGGGATTTCGGACGGCCTACTGTTTGCCGTTGCTGCTGCAAGATCAACCGCTGGGAGCGGTAGAGATCTTTGATCTGCCATTGACCGTGGTTGATGATCCGGACGATATGACCCTGGTACAACTGCTGTGCGAACGGCTAACGATTGAGATTGAAAAGACCCGCATGCTGATCAATGCCCGGCGGCGCGAGCGGCGGCTGCAAGCACTGGTCGATATTGTCTCGCATATTACGACTACCCTGGACCGCGATCAACTGCTTGAGCGAATTATGCATCATGCCAGCCAGTTGCTCAATGTTGAGGCAACCTCGATCTGGCTGCGCGATGAGCGGACAGGCGATCTGGTTCTACAGATGGCAACGGGTAAGGAGAGCCGCCAGTTGCGCGGCGAGGAGGTGCGGGTACCCGCCGGTCGGGGCATTATCGGCTATGTCACCAGCAAGGGCGAGCGGGTACTGGTCAATGATGTGCGCAATGACAGCCGTTTCTACCGCAAAATTGATCAACAGAGTGGGTTTGTCACCCGTTCGATCCTCTGTCTGCCGTTGCGCGCGCCCACTATTCAATTGGGTAGCGGCGCGGGGGTGTTGCCCGCGAAGATCATCGGCGGCGCGCAGGCGCTCAACAAGCGCGATGGACAGAGCTTTAGCGCTGAGGATGTCAGCCTGTTTGAGACCCTGGCAAGCCAGGCGGCAACGGTGTTGCAACTGGCCTGGCTCTATGAGCGCAATTCCCGGCTCTTCCTGGGGATTATCAAGGCCGTTACCGGCGCGATTGATCTCAAAGATCCCTACACGCGGGGGCATAGCCAGCGGGTAGCGGATTTTGCCGTGGCGATTGCCCGTGAAATGGGGCTATCTCAGGAGATGCTCTACCATGTGCGGATCGGCGCAATTTTGCATGATGTTGGGAAGATCGGCGTCGGTGATGCCATCCTGAAGAAGCCGGAACATCTGACCAACGAGGAGATGGGCATGATGAAACTCCACCCGACCTATGGTGTTCGGCTGTTGCATGATGCCGATCTGGAGGACCTGCTGCGCGAAGAATCCTCGGCCATGGCCCAGCACCATGAACGACTGGACGGCAGCGGCTACCCGCTGGGGCTCAAGGGCGATGAGATTAGCCTGATCGGGCGGATTGTCGCTGTCGCCGATGCCTTCGACGCCATGACCAGTTCGCGTCCCTACCGTCCGGCGATGTCGCTTGAGCAGACCTTTAGTATTCTGTGTAGCGCCGGGGGAACTGAGTATGATGCCCAGTGTGTTGAGGCGTTGGTTCGCGCCCACGCACAGGGGATGATTAAGACGCAGGCCGAGCGCGAAGGGTAAGCAGGTAAGAACCCGGAACGAAAGAACCAAGAACTCAATCCAGCCCCCCTATCTGGATTCTTTTTCAAGATCTATCCAGCATGACGGGCGGGGTGCCAGACCAACATCGCTATGACACACCCGTTTCAGACAGTCTCTGAGAACAAAGGCCGGAGAACTAAAAGACTGGCTGAAAAGGTGGTTTGCGTCGGTCACACGGCATGCCGGGTGCCCTGATCCACCGGACAGCGCCCCAGGAATCCCGGCTTCAGCCGGGGTGTGGCCGGAACCGGCTGAAGCCGGGACTCCCGCGCCGGGGCCATCGCCCCATGACCAACCCGTTTCAGACAGTTTCTAAGAACATACGAGGGAGGATTATGAGTACGGTTGAAACGCCGGTTGTGAAAAAACCGATTGTCTATCCGGACAGCGATGGGCAACCAATGGCTGATAATACACTGCAATTTGAGTGGATTGTAACGATTAAGGGTGGGTTGGAGGCACTCTTTGCCGACCGTCCCGCTGTGTTTGTGGCGGGTGATCTGCTCTGGTATCCGATAGAGGGCCGCTCGGATATTTGCTGCGCGCCGGATGCGCTGGTTGTGTTTGGGCGACCCAAGGGCTATCGCGGCTCTTACCGGCAGTGGGAAGAGGAGCAGATCGTGCCCCAGGTGGTTTTCGAGGTGCTGTCACCCGGCAACCGGGTTGCGGAAATGGCCAGAAAACTGGAGTTCTATAATGAATATGGTGTGGAGGAGTACTATCTCTACGACCCGGACGAGGGCTCGCTGGCCGGCTGGCAGCGGCGCGATGGGCGGCTGCATGTCATCGAAACCATGCCCGGGTGGGTGAGTCCGCGCCTGGGGATTCGCTTTGAACTGGTCAACGATGAGTTGCAGCTTATCCGGCCCGATGGGGAGCGCTGCCTGACCTACGTCGAGTTGGAGCAGCAGCGCCGACAGGAACGTGCCGCGCGGCAGCAGGCCGAGCAGCAGGCCCAGCAGTTGGCCGCGAAGCTGCGCGAACTGGG
>CAKZQX010000600.1 GCA_937141995.1 uncultured Chloroflexaceae bacterium
ACTCCCACTCCGGGGCCGTCGCCCCATGACCAACCCGTTTCAGACAGTCTTTGAGAACGGCAGGCAGGGTATGTCGGGTTGGTCTGCGCTGCGACCTCTGCGGCTCTGCGATGAAAGACAGCAACTTGCAAGCAAAAACGGCGAGGAAAACCTCCCCGCCGTCTCGCATGCTAACCGCTCGGCTGCATGTTTATACCAGTTCGGTATCAAACCAGCAATCAATCGTAACCGGCGCAATGGGCGTAACGACTGCACATCCCCGCTCATTATCTCTGTGTCCTCTGGGTTCTCTGTGGCTCTAACAACAAATCAGTATTAGCCCATCCTGGTCGTCTACGGTTGCAGTTCGATCCGCGTATGCGCCAGGTGGCTATTGGTGCGCGGCTGCGGTACCATACCTTTCCCGGCGGGCCAGCCCTCGCGCTGGCGGGTGCGATCCCCATCGGTTTCCTCCGTCTGATCGTGGAAGAGGATCTGCTGCGTGGGGAAGGGCAGATCAATGCCATGCGCCGGCAGCGTCTGCTTAATCTCCGACAACACACAATCACGCGAGTCAAGCGTCTCGGCGCGGGTCGGCTGGTTGATCCACCCGCGCACCCGCAGCGTCACGCTATAGTCCGCCAGCCCAAAGACCAGCACGTCGGGAGCCGGGGTTTGCAACACATTCTCCAGCCGTCCGAGCACCCCCAGGATCAACTGCCGGGCCTCCTCAATATCATCGCCATAGCCGATCCCAATGTCATACTCGACGCGGCGCTTGTCAAAGGCGGTGTTGACCGTCACCGTGTGCGTAAAGAGATCGGCATTGGGGATCACCACCCGGCGGCCATCGTAGGTCATAATCGTTGTTGCGCGCGTCTGAATATCCTCAACCGTGCCCTCATAATCGTTGACCATCACCTCGTCGCCAATGCGGAATGGCTCGGTCAGGAGCAGTAGAATCCCGGCGAGGAAGTTCTGGAGAATATCCCGAAAGGCAAACCCAATCGCTACACTGCTGATACCCAGCAGTTGCACCAGTTGTCCAGGCGAAAATTCGGGAAAGAGAATAACCAGGGCGACTAGCAGTCCTAAGAGTGTCACCGTTGCCTGCGACAGGCGACCCAGCACAATCCCCAGGCTGCGCTGCCGTCCCGCGCTATCCGACAGCTTCTGCGCCAGGACACGGCTGCTACGCCCCAGCAAGTAGCAGGTCAGGAAGACGATTATGGCTACGACCAGATTCGGCAATAGCATGATGATCTCATTGAGTAACGTTTCCAGTTGTTCCAGGGCCGGTGCAAAACTCAGGGTCATAACTCCTCCTTACTTGATCTCTGCAACTTCGCGGCAGTCCAGATACTGAAGTTGCCCACTTCTTTCAAACGGTCAGCCAGACGGTCGGGGCCATTTGAATGATGCCTCTGGATGGGCTGCCGGAAGAGTTGGGGAGCGAGACATCAATACCATCAACGCTGGGGACAGTATACTTTTACACACCGCTTCTTTCATCGGCGAAAATACCGGCCAGATCTAGGCATTTTTACCTGTCTGTTGAGGTATAAGCAAAGACAGTTGCTCCAAGGTTAAAGTATTTTCAAATAAACCTTACTTTAACCTTGCAAAGCATACAGTTTTCACATTCTCACGTTTTCACGTTTTCACGCCTTACAATCCCGACTGGCTGCGGGAGCAGATTGGCATCAGTCTGTGGCGGCTGGAGGATAGGGTGCCGCAGGTGGTTGCGCCGGATGCTGAGGGCTACCTGACGCCGGCATGCATCGGCGTCTCGGCGCGGGTCGAGGGGCAGCGGCTGGTGGCCCAGGGAGTTGCCACTGGCGAAATGCTGCGGACCGCGCGCGAACTGGCCGCCGCCCTGACCGAAGCCGAACAATCACGCCTGGCAGCGGAGCAGTAAGCGGCCGCCGCGGAACAGCAGGCGACTGCGGCGGAAGCCGAACTGGCGCACCTGCGGGCAGAACTGGCCCGCCTGCACGGCGAACCAGGTTGTTCTTTGTTCTGTGGTTTTTGTTCTTGCTAGAATTAACTCACTTCACCGCTCCGGTATGCAAAGCATGGTGTTTTACCCTTTGTAAACAATTCGATAGATCCGGCCGTTCTGATCATCGCTGACATAGAGCGCACCGTCGGGTCCGGCGACCACCCCGGCCGGCCGGCCCCAGGCCCGCCCACACGCCTGATCGGGGCTGTCCTGAAAGCCGGTCAGGAAGTCCTCGGAGGCAACCGGCTGCCCGTCCGCAACCCGAATGCGCACCACCCGGCAGGACGCGGGCGGGACACGGTTCCAGGAGCCATGCAGGGCATTAAAAATATCGCCGCGATAGTCCGCCGGGAAATTGGCCCCTTCGTAACGCGCAATCCCGATGGGCGCGGAGTGTGCCACATGCGTGAAGAGCGCCGGCACAGCATTTTCGCAGCGGAAGCCCGGCGGCATGGGCGGCACATCGCCACTCGGGTCGGGCACCTCGACATAGGGACCGGGGCCGGGTTCCGTACTGCCGTCGGGATGCTCGCTGGTGCAGAAGGGCCAGCCATGGTGGCGTCCCCGCTGCACCTCGATGATTGTCTCCTCCAGCGGCTTGAAGTTTTTTACCTCCGGGTTGATCATGTTGTCGCGCCCGTTGTGGTTGGCCCAGAGCCGGCCATCCGGCAGGAAGAGAAAGTCGATGCTGTTGCGCAACCCCTCGGCCCAGACCGTCTGCCGCCGGGGGTCGGGATCATCCGCAAACGGGTTGTCGGCGGGGATGCTGCCATCCAGGTTGAAGCGCATAATCGCCGCGCGGCGCGGATCGGCTTCGTTGCAGACATGGCAGGTGCTGCCAGCCGCGACATAGAGTTTGCCGTCGGGTCCGTAGTGGAGCGTGCGCGAGGTATGCCCGCCGCCCGTGGGCAGATCAACGATACGCGTACTCTGATCGAGCGCACCGTCGCCGGTAGTGTCGCAGTGGCGCGAGACTTTGTCATTCTCGGCCACGTAGAGGCAACCCTCGATCCACTCCATGTTGTGCGGAGCCAACAGGCCACTCAGCACGGTCTCCTGGCGGTCGGCAATCCCATCGCCATTGTCGTCGGGCAGGCGGGTGATCTGCCCGGCCCGCTCGGCCACATAGAGCGCTCCATCGGGGCCGATGGTCATCAGGCGGGGCACGGACAGCCCGGCGGCGAAGCCGCGCACCTGGAAGCCTGCCGGTACGCGTAGCCGCGCCGCAACTTCATCCGGAGGCGGTACCGCTAGCCCGCTTCCCGGCGGGTTGGATGGCGGCGCCGCGGTTCCGGTCTCGCCACGCACCTGGCGACCCAGCAGCCCCAGCAGCACATTAAACGGCGGCTCGTTTTCGGGATGCAACTCAAAACGCGCCCGCTCAAACCACTGGACGGTGCGCACGCTGCCGTCAGCCGGCGTCTCGGTCTGGGCGGGACTCAGCGGCAGACCAAAGAGGGCCAGGCTCTCAGCCGTGCTGGTGCCGGGGCTGCCGTCGAACTCCAGGCCGTTGGCGCGCCAGGTTGCCAGGATCTCCCCGCAAACATTCTGCCCGGTCTCTTCAAAGAACTGGCAGCCGGGCTGTGGGCCGCTCGTCGGGAACTCGCGCCAGTTGCGGTTCTGCTGCTCCAGGCGCACCACACCCAGCCGCCCCAGCAGGACATCGTAGGGCGGCGCGTTTTCGGGGTGCAGTTCGAGCCGGTTGCGCTCAAACCACTGCACCTGTCGTGGCACTCCCTCAACCTCCGCGGTCTGCTGCGGGGTAATCGGATAGCCGAAGACCGGCAGGCCGCCGTTCTGCTCCCAAAACTCGCGGATACGCCCGGCAATACAGAAGCCGGTCTCTTCAAAACAGCGCTGCTCGGACTGCGCCTGGCCGGTGCCGCGCATACCCGGCAGCAGCAACGCGCCCAGGCACAGCAACAGGAGTGCCGGCCGAAGATGCCGCAGATTCATCTATCTCCCTCCTCAGGTAAACTATACGGTTTGATTAGTTTGTACAGGCAGTATACCACTGCGCCAACACCAAACGGCCCCCCAGAAGAAACCCCTCCCGGAAGGCCGCCGCCACGGTTGGTCCTCAAGCAGTCCCAGCTTATGATATTTGAAAAAATAGTTCGGATATGTGTCGTACTGGAGTCCCGGCTTTAGCCGGTGGGATGCCTGCCGGGACAGGGCATCCTGCCGGGAACGCCTGATCCGGCTGAAGCCGG
>CAKZQX010000601.1 GCA_937141995.1 uncultured Chloroflexaceae bacterium
GTGCTACTCTTTAATAATACGGTGAAACGGTTGTGTGACCACCTTCAGTACGGATTTGATTTGCTCCTTTGCACCACCGATGACCATAATCAGGACGATCAATACTATAAGCACGGTGGTTGCAACTACTACCGATGTATTACCGCTAAGAATCAGCACTAACAAGACTATAGTCACTGACAAGATCAGCAACGTATAAAGCAGCGTTCGCATGGCAGTATACATAACACCTCCGTGGAGTACACTCTCAGGAGGCTATCATGTACTGACATCTATTGCCTCCTTTGCTATTTGTTCACGCAGACCTGCAAGGATACGTTCTTCTAACATCCGATCCTCATCGGTCTTCTCTTCATCAAAGACTACCTCTGGTAGATCCTCAGCCTCGATCAACGCCAACAAGAGTATTTCTTCATCGGTGAGATTGACAAAAATATCCGGATCGAACAGCCGGTCAAACAGAGTGAGATTGTCATTCGTATGCTGTGACATCATATCCTCCTAAGTACTAAGAATATTAGGAGGAAACACTTTAACGCTCAGAAATTACTGAATGCATTGCCAAAAAGGTGTTACTCAATTTGTTGCTGGTAATCAGCAAACTCTGGTTTCCCAGAAGCTAATTTTTGAAGCTTCTTCAGAGCACGACTTTTCAGGCTTCTAACAGTTCCTTCTGGCATTCCAAGCTCCTTTGCTATGTCTTTCAATGCTTTCCTCTGGTAGACATGTAATCTTATAACTCTTTCTTCTTCTGGTGAGAGGCTTTGCAACAATGTCTGAAGACTTTCTCTCACTTCAATAGAAGTGGATATATCTTCAATCTGTGCTTCTTCATGATTTAGATCTGATATGTTTTGATGTTGTCCATGATTTACACGCTTTATGAAATCGTAACATTTGTACTTTGCATGAATTATCAGGTAAGCCTCAAATGGTATTTTTCCATTATACGGATTGCCTTTACGAATTTCTCGGTAAACATACCCAAAAGTCTCCTGTAAAATATCTTCCCTGTCTTCTTCATTGAAGTAGGACCAGCGTTTTATTAGATATTTTCTTAAAAACAACGTATAATTTGTAACGATGTATATCCATATATCATCGTTGGCCTGCTTAAATAGTATCGCAATTTCATCATCGGTAAGCTTGTGGTTTACCGGCCCAGATGGCAACTGAGACATAAGCTGCATTCCTTTCTCATCGTGATATTGCATTCTTTACCGCGAGATACTTCTCTCAGAACTCTTTTACAATTCAACTACCAGAGAGCAGAACTGTAGAGGAGTTCTACTCATGTATAGCAAGAATTTCTGGAAACGTTGCACCTACCAGTCCATCAGGTAAGAGACAAGTGACTTCGCTTACCAGAGAGCAGAACTGTAGAGGAGTTCTACTCATGTATAGCAAGGATCTTTGAAAACGTTGCACCTTGTTAGTCTGGCGGATAAAAGATCAGTGACCCAACTTATAGTATTACTTATAGTAGTTCGTTGGTTAATACGACATCACGCAATTTATACGTTGATGTCACTTGAGCTACTTGATCAAAAATCAAAAGTTGCCTGGTTGTTGTTGGAGTGGTATAATGTGGGTTGTGCAGGTATGACCCGTCCATGAAGGGTTTTGAAACACTTACAACGCACAGAACTTACTTAGTGCTTTCCCGACGCAGCATTGCCCCGTTATGAAGGGGTTTTGAAACACAAAAAGAGGGACAGTTGGTAAAAATACCAACCGTCCCTCTTTTTGAAGTTAGTCTCAAGAAAAGTACAATTTAAAGAAGGTTGTTGCGACTGAATGTCAAGTCATAATTGTGCTTCCGCTCAATAGCACTTGCTTTGCCTATCACCGCGCCACCAGGCGATACACCCCGCCGTTCCGGTCCGTCACGTAGAGTTCACCGGCGGCATCTGCGCCAAACGAGGTAATACTGAGATTTGTATCCCGCACCTGGGCATTCTGCCACTCGCCATTGCTATGCCGGAGCGCCCAGATGCGCCCGCTGCAGTAGTCGCCATAAAAATAGATCCCATCAAGCTGCGGAAAATTCGCGCCCCGGTAGACATATCCGCCGGTAATGGAGCAACCCATATCGCGGGAGTAGACCACCACCGGCAAAACCAGGCCGCTTGAGTCGCAGTCGTCCGGCTCGTAGCAGGCTGCCCCCTCCATAATATCCCAGCCATAGTTGTTCCCGCCTATGTTTGCTGCCGGCTGGTAGTGGATCTCCTCAAAGCGGTTCTGCCCGACATCGGCGATGTAGAGATCATCATTAGCCGAATCGAATGCAAAGCGCCAGGGATTACGCAACCCCCAGGACCAGATCTCCGGGCGCGCATCCGGCTGGTCGATCAGTGGGTTATCCGGCGGAATGGCGTAGGGCCGCGCACTCAGCACGTCGATGCGCAGCAGCTTGCCCAGCAGCACATTCGTATTTTGCGCATTGCCCCAGGGATCACCCGCCTGCCCCCCATCGCCCATCCCGATGTAGAGGTAATCATCCGGGCCAAACAGCACCAGGCCGCCGTTGTGATTACCCGCCGGCTGATCAATTGTCAGGACTGTCGCGGCGCTCGCCGGGTCGGCCACATTCGGGTCAGCGGAGACCTGGTAACGGGCAACGACCGTATCGCCGTCAGTATCGGTGTAGTTGATGAAGAACTGCCCGTCCTGGTTGTAGTTCGGGGAGAAGGCCACGCTGAGCAACCCCTGTTCGCTGGCGGTTGAGCCGACGATATCGACGATATCCAGGAAGGGTTGCTCCAGGCGCTGCCCATCACGCAGGATAAAAATACGGCCCGGCTGCTCAACGATAAACAACCGTCCGCTGCCATCCCCGGCGCGCAGGTGATGCC
>CAKZQX010000602.1 GCA_937141995.1 uncultured Chloroflexaceae bacterium
TTTCGACTTTATTTTGCGCGTGAGAACTGTGTAGCACAGATGAAATCGTGTAGAAACGACTATTACCAACCGTGTGTATTTATAGTGTTCTGTTAGACTTTGTCTAAAAGAATTGTTTGCAGACGCTTTGCGCTGCATTATGCATGCTGGGCGGCGTGCAGCTATCAAACTATTAGTACACTCATTGATGCGGCACGACGACGGCTGACTCCACAATTGGCGAATACGATGTCATTCGATGCAGCTCGACAAAGCACTGCCACTGGCGCACCTTCACGATCCGAGGTCAGCACAAGCGCATCGCAGGCATTCATATAGGTGGCGACAACCTCCGGCGGTTTAGCCTGAATGGTTACAATATGCAGATCGGGAAACTCTGGTTTGAGTATCTCTATGGCCTGTTGCACAAGATCGTAGCGCTTGATGGTTCGCGTCGGATCGTATGGGAAGAGCACCAGTGGCGCATCCGGCGGCAGTCCAAGCTCGGCCCGAGCTGCCTGTCGCGGGTATGGTTTGAAGACCCGCAGATCGATGCCGTACGGCACAATGTGGGCATCGGCCCGGCCCAGGATCTGTTTCATCTCTGCCGTCATGACAATATTTTGCTTGGCTAGTCCGGCAACAATGCGACTCACTGGCCGTTCGCGTTTCCACATAACATCCGATCCGCGGTAGGTCACAACTGTAGGGCAGCGAGTTTGCAGACAGGCAATCAGACCACACAGCGCACCATAGTGGGCATGTACTATGTCGTATTCATTGCGGATCTGAACCCTCCATAGAATCTCCCACAGTGCCTTGAGATAGTTCAGTTTGTATCGGCTGGTATCGAAAAATAAAACATCGACTTCATGGTTGAGCGCTCGGATAGCCTGTTCCTGGTGTGCGATAGCCGGGCTCTCGCCCGGTTCCTGTTTCGTTGGATAGCGACTGGTGACAAATAATATCTTCATGGTTCTTATCTGCCTGTTACTCACCTTGCGTGAGGTAAGCGGTCACGAATCCGGAAGACCGTTAGGGCTCCAGCGGGGTAGAAGAAACCTGATCTTTTTTTCAAAAAATCACTTTGTGGATTTTTTGGAAAAAAGATACAAAGCGTACCATGCTGCCGCAGACGAGTCGGGCTTCCCTCTGATCAACCTGATCAAACATCTAGCTTGAACGCCCACCGCGTAACCTGTGTAAAGATCAAGCTACGATGTTGCTGCAGGCACATGCAACATGTACCTGGTTCCTGTGCTGGATTGTCGAGCTGAATTGTTGGGACTGTCAGGAGTTACCGGGCGTTCTAAAGCCAATACCATTCAAATAAGCCAATGCGGCGCTCCTATGGCATACTGTTGGGTGCTGAAATCACCAGTAGCCATCGGAGGCGCCGCATGGGGTATAGCGTACGCGATATGACGGATGAACGCAAATTTAGTAGCCATCTCACCCTCGACGCATTGCATCGGGCGATTCCGCCGGAGGCGATTACCGCCGTGCTGGACGCGGCCCGTGCGCACGAGCAGCGCGAATGCAAGCTGACCATGACCGCCGTCGTCTGGTGGATCATCGTGCTCCATCTGTTCTCCCACCTGGCGTTTGTCGCCGTGTTTGCCAAGCTGGCCAGCGGCCTGCGCTTTGTGTGGCCTGACCCGTCCATCCGGCTGCCGAGTGCCGCCGCGCTGGTCTACCGGCGCCAGCAGATGGACGCGCGCCCGCTGGTCGCCCTTGTTCCGCCAGGTCTGCCGTCCCATCGCCACCCCGGACACGCCCGGAGCCTTTCGCTTTGGGCTGCGCCTGATGGCGATTGATGGCACTACCGAGGATGTCCCGGATAGTCCGGCCAATGCCGCCTATTGGGGCCATCACCCGGGCTCACGTGGTGACAGTGCCTTTCCGCACGCCCAGGCGGTCTATCTGGTCGAGTGTGGCACCCATGTTATCGTGGATGCCGGCTTCTGGCCCGGCCACACCAGTGAGCGGATTGGTGGCCGGCGCGTGCTTCGCTCGCTTGAACCCGGCATGCTGGTCTTGTGGGCTCGCGGCTTTCACGAATATCACATGCTGGCCGAGGCGCGCCGCCGCGGGAGTCACGTGCTGAGCCGCCTGCTCAGCGGGGTGCGACCGCGTCTGCTGCGCACCTTGCCTGACGGCTCGCAGCTGATGGCCATCACCGGGTCAGCGCCACCAAGGCACGCCAGTCGGAGCATCTCGTGGTGCGGGTGATCCGCTACACCGTGACCAACCCGCGCCTGGTCGGCTATCAGGAGGAACATTGCGTCCTGACGACGTTGCTTGACCCCGACGTGGTCCCGGCGTTGGAGCTCGCAGCGCTGTATCACGAGCGCTGGGAGAGCGAACTGGTGATCGACGAAATCGACACCCACCAGCGTCTGGCTGGCCGGGTGCTGCGCAGCCAGCGCCCGGTGGGGGTTGTCCAAGAGCTGTATGGCGTGCTGCTGGCCCGTTATGCCCTCCGGATGCTGATGCACGAGGCGGCGATGGCGGCGGGAACCGACCCCGACCGGCTGAGTTTTGTGCCTGCGTTAGAGGTCATCCGTGATGCGATCCCTGAGTTTCAAATGGTGGAACCGACACAGCGGCCGCAGTTGTTGGCGCGGATGTTGCGCGATATTGCCGCCAAGCGGCTGCCAGAACGCCGACCGCGAGTCAATCCGCGGGTGGTCAAACGCAAGATGTCGAACTTCAAGCTGAAACGGCCGGCGCATCGTCAGAGCCGGCCGATGGACCAACCCGTTCAGGCTTCGCTCGCCCTTATTTGCATGGTATTGGCTCTAAAGCACAGTAGCTCTTGCGGGTTCCGGGGAGATCGTTGCTTCCGTACCAATTTGTTGCGCCCGTGCTTCCGTCAGCAAGTGATACAACATCATTGCGAGGTTTCGCGGATATGAGCGGCGATCTTGAAGCATGCCATAGTTCCTGCGCGAGAAGAACTTGAATCCACCATCAGTTCGTTGCATCGACAAAACCCATTGGTATGCCTGTTCCGTTAGCGCTCGGAAGTCCCCGATGCCCATCAGTGTCGCCTGGCTGAGCGCGCGAGCCAGTG
>CAKZQX010000603.1 GCA_937141995.1 uncultured Chloroflexaceae bacterium
CGCTGGAGCGGGATGATCTGGCGGCGATCCGGGCATTTCAGCCCCACGAGCGGCGGTTGCTGGCGCAGATGCTGCGGCGTGGCCTCAACACGCCGCGCACAACCAGTGCCGGTCGCCTCTTCGATGGCGTGGCGGCCCTGATTGGTCTGCATCAGCAGGTCAGCTTCGAGGGGCAGGCGGCCATCGCGCTGGAGTTTAGCGCCGATCCCAGCGTACATGATGCGTACCCGTTCATGGTTGCTCAACCGGGGGAGTCACCCGTGGTGCTGGATTGGGCTCCGCTGGTTGCGGCAGTGTTGCACGACTTGCAGTGCGGTGTCTCAGCGAGTATTATTGCAGGACGTTTCCACAATGCGCTGGTGGAGATGATCCTCACCGTGGCCCGGCTGGTCGGGGAGTCACGGGTGGTGCTGGCGGGCGGCTGTTTTCAGAATCGCCGGCTGACGGAGTGGGCTACCGTTCGTCTGCGGGAAGCCGGTTTTGACGTGTTGTTGCATCGTCAGGTTCCGCCCAATGACGGTAGCATCAGCCTGGGACAGGTGGCAGTAGCAGCAGCGCGGTTGCTGACTGTTGTGAAGGGAGAATAATTATGCATCGGCTGGTTTCGGTTGATACGGTTGAAAATATCTTTCCCCAGTATCGCAATACACCGATTGAACATCTGTTCCAGTACCATAATCTGGGTGAACCATTCCCGACATGCGAAAAACCAGAGATATTAATCGGTAAATGTATGGACTATCGGGAACGGTTGCGCATGCCCGACAACTTTGCCTATGTCATTCGTGCCGGGGGCGCCAATCTGCGTTATAGCGATTTCTCAGTTTCTTTTGCAATTGCGGTCGGGCGGGTCTACGCCATCGCCTTGATCGGGCATAACAACTGTGGCATGGTTGGACTGATGGCAAAAAAAGATGCTTTTATCGAGGGACTGGTGCAGCATGAGGGTTGGGATGCAGCCCGTGCCAATGAACATTTTATGCATTTTGCGCCAATGTTTGAGATCGACAATGAGATTGATTTCGTGTTGAGCGAAGCGCGCCGCCTGCGCCTGCGCTACCCCAACATTATTGTTGCACCGATGTTATATCGCGTCGAAGATCGGCGGTTGTACTTGATAAACGAAGAAGCCTAGGAGGTACGGTGATGTGTCTTGGTGTACCTGGGAAAGTTCTCCAGATTGAAGCCGGGGATATTGGCATGCCCATGGGCAAGGTCAGCTTTGGCGGCATCACCAAAGAGGTGTGCCTGGCTTATGTCCCCGATGTACAGATCGGGGAGTATGTGCTGGTGCATGTTGGTTTTGCTATCAGTAAAATTGACGAAGAAGAGGCCGCGCAAGTATTTGAAATGCTGCGGCAGATGGATGAACTGGCTGAGTTGGAAATACCACAGCCGGAGTAACGGCCAGGCGCTTGCTATTCTCCCAAACGATATCCGTTCGGGAGAATAGTAGTCTGCTCCGGCAGGCAGTCGTCCCGGCTGAAAGCAATAGGGCTTGCGCACGTCAGGCTAAGGCATGCCCGCAAACGGGGGGCAGGGTAACGTATGACCGTAGCGTGAGTCCGGTAGACCTGGGGAGCGATGGGGTGCAACAGGGTGTGCGGCAACTGCTGGTCATTCGCAGTGACGACGAGTTGGTGCAGCAGCGGGGACAGATGGTGGTGATGGTTGCTCTGGGTTTAACCGGGGTGGCCGGCCTGTTTGCACTGATTGTCCTGCTGATTCCTGATATCTCTCGATCGGGCCTGGTGGCTATTCTCGCCGGCGCGGTCATGTTTGGGATCGATATCCTGCTTGCGCGGCAGGGGTGGGTGACGCCGGCGGCACTGCTGCTGGTAGCGCAACTGATTGTGCTGCCGCTGGCGACGATGGTTGCCACCGGTGCAACGATTACATCGCCCTTTTTCCTGGCAATCTCGGTAGTTGTCGCCAGCCTGGTGCTGCGTCCCTGGCAGATCTGGGCCGTACTCCTGATCGATCTGGCCGGTCTGGCGGTTGCTCTAGCATTGCTGCAACCTGTAATTAACCCGTTTGCGCCTGCGATTTTGCTGGTCTCGGGATTAATGCTGGTGATTGTGGCGCTTTGTAGCTTTCTGGGGGCGCGCCTGACCGGGTACAGTGTGCTGGCTCTGGCGCATACCAACCGCGAATTGCAGGCCGAAATTGTGGAACGCCGCCGGGTTGAGGAGAATCTGCGCTATGCCAAAGAGGTCGCCGAGAGTGCGAATCGTGCCCGGAGCGCATTTCTGGCGCATATGAGCCATGAGTTGCGCACGCCCCTCACATCAATCCTGGGGTACAATGATCTGTTACGGCTGCAACTGCAACAGCAGGGTGTCACCGATCTGTTCGTCAATAACGATCAGATAGCCGCGTCGGGCAATCATCTGCTGGCGCTGATCAATGACCTGCTGGATATCTCGCGTATTGAGGCCGGGAAAACCCGGCTGCATCTGGAGACCTTTGCCGTGGCTGCTCTGGTCGAGGAGGTGGTGGTGACAATGCGCCCCCTGATTGAGCAGCGCGGCAATCTGCTGGAAGTGGTGCTGCCGGACAACCCCGGTACTTTTTATGCGGATGTCGGGAAGGTGCGGCAGGTGTTGCTGCATCTGTTGACTAATGCCGCCCGCTTTACCGACCAGGGTATGATCCGCCTGTCGGTGCATACAACGCACCAGCAGGAACTGCGCAGCGGAAGTGATCTATCCGACGGGGTGGATGGGGCGGATAGGGTAGAAAACGCGGCACTCTTCCTGGTGTTTGAGGTGTGTGATACCGGCATCGGAATGACTCCGCTCCAGATGCAGTATATTTTTGATGCGTTTGCCCGGCCTGATACGGCCTTGAATGAGTCGTTCTCCAGTTCCGGTCTGGGTTTAACGATCAGCCGGCACTATTGCGAGTTGCTGGGCGGTAAAATCACCGTTATGAGTGAGCCGGGCCAGGGATCTATTTTTACGGTGCTGTTGCCGGTGCGAATCGAAGGTTGAGCTACGCGTTATTCTGATGGGATCAAACCATGTCCCATCCGGTACAATAGTTGACTTCTATCATGGGAATAGAAGATCTGGGCAACCAGTGTAAATGCTGCCTCATACATTAACAGGAATTACGCGGTGGGTGTGCAAACCGGGCGTTTGCCTGGATAAACGGCAGGATCGTCTGCGGTAGCTCGGAGACAACATTTCCTTCAGGGTTTAATGACCGCGTACGCCCGGGTAAATCAAAGGAGATTAGTATGCGCTTTATAGATGAATACCGTAGCGAAGCTGATGCGCAGAAGTTTGTTCAGGCGATCCAGCGGCTGGTGACACGGCCCTGGACTATTATGGAGATCTGCGGTGGGCAGACGCATACCCTGATCAAGTCGGGGATTGACCAGTTGCTGCCGGAGGCGGTGACGCTGGTGCATGGGCCGGGTTGCCCGGTCTGCGTCACCCCGCTGGAGTTGATTGATAAAGCGATTGCGATTGCGCGCCGCCCTGAGGTGATCTTTACCTCGTTTGGCGATATGCTACGGGTGCCGGGCTCCGAAACCGACCTGCTGAGTGTGAAGGCGCAGGGGGGCGATGTGCGCATGCTCTACTCGCCGCTGGATGCGGTCAAACTGGCGCAGAAGCACCCGGATCGCCAGGTGGTCTTCTTCGCGGTGGGCTTTGAGACGACCGCTCCGGCCAATGCGATGGCGGTCTGGCAGGCCGGCCAGTTGGGGCTGGAGAACTTCTCGATCCTCTGTTCGCATGTGCTGGTGCCTCCGGCGATGGAGGCGATTCTGAGTTCGCCCCTGAACAGGGTGCAGGGCTTCCTGGCGGCGGGCCATGTCTGCACGGTGATGGGCTACTGGGAGTATGAGCCGGTGGTGGCGAACTATCGTGCGCCCATTGTTATCACTGGCTTTGAACCGCTTGATCTGCTCCAGGGTATCTACATGACGCTCAAGGCGCTGGAGGAGGGGCGCGCGGACCTGGAGAATCAGTACAGCCGCGCGGTCTGCCGGGAGGGGAACCAGCCCGCGCAGCAGTTGCTGGCCCAGGTGTTTGAGGTGTGTGACCGGCAGTGGCGGGGCATTGGCATGATCCCGCGTAGCGGCTATCGCTTGCAGCCGCAGTTTGCCCGCTTCGATGCCGAGCAGCGCTTTGCCGTCGCCGATATCACCGCCGAGGAGTCAACTATCTGTGTGGCCGGGAAGATTATGCAGGGACTGAAGAAGCCCTGCGACTGCGCCGCGTTTGGCACGCTCTGCACGCCGGAGCATCCTGTGGGCGCGCCGATGGTCTCCTCCGAGGGTGCATGCGCGGCCTACTACCAGTATGGTCGGGCGGTGCAGGTTGAAGAAGGGACGCGGTGACTGGTATGGATCTCTCCGCAGGACTGCAATGTCCCATCCCGATCAATGACTACCCCACCGTGCTGCTGGCCCATGGCGGGGGTGGCCGCATGACGCAGATGCTGATCGAGCGTATGCTGCTGCCCGCCTTTGCCAACCCATCGCTGGAGATGCTGCACGATGGCGCAATGCTGGATGTCGGCGGGAGCCGTCTGGCGATCTCGACCGACTCGTTTGTGATCAGCCCGCGCTTCTTCCCCGGCGGGGATATTGGCTCCCTGGCGGTGCCTGGCACGGGCAACGA
>CAKZQX010000604.1 GCA_937141995.1 uncultured Chloroflexaceae bacterium
AGCCAGAGGAAGCCGCGCCGAAAGCGCCTGCTGCACCGGAAGCGCCCACCGAGGAAGCCGCCCCACCGGAGCACAAGCTGCCCGCCGAGGAAGCCGTGCCCGAAGTGCCGGAACCCCAGCCGGAGCAACCGTCACCAGCCGAGGCAGAACCCACGCAGCCACCGCAGCGCCGCCAACGCCAGACCCGCCGTAGCGGACGGCAAACCGGCGTGCAAGAAACCGAACCAGCGCAGGCGCAGCCGGCAACCGGAGCCGAACAACCGCCCTCGGAGCGCCGTCAGACGCGCCGCAAGGGTCGTCAGACCGCCGCGCAAGAAACCGAACCAGCGGAAGAACAGCCGACGACCGGGACGGAACAACCGTCGGAGCGCCGTCAGACGCGCCGCAAGGGTCGCCAGACCGCCGCGCAGAAGTCAACCTCACCGCAGGAAACTTCATCAACCGGCGGTGAAGCAGCCAAAACAGCGCCGGAAGAAAGCCAACCTGCGGCGGAGAAAGGGCACCAACCGGCGCGCAAAGGTCGCCAAACCCGCAGCAAAGGGCGCCAAACCAAAGAACCCGATCAGCAGTCGCGTGAAGCTGACCAGCAGACCGGGGAGGAGCAGTCGCAGTCTAAACGCAAGGGTCGCCGCACAAAAGGCCGCAAAGTGGAGTGACGGACTATAGAGGTTACGGACTACGGATTACGGATAACAGGATACGGCTCATGAAACCCCAGGTTTACATCACGCGGCGCATACCGCAGGCAGCAGTTGATAGTATCGCCGCCGCCTGCGACTATGCCATGTGGGACAGCGCCGATCTGCCGGTGCCCCGCGATCAATTGCTGGCCGCGCTATCTGGTGTAGATGGCGTGCTGACCATGTTGACGGAGCGGGTAGATGCGGCTTTCCTCGCGGCTGCGCCCCGCTGCCGGGTGGTGGCAAATATGGCGGGGGGCTACGACAATGTCGATCTGGCGGCCCTGAATGCGCGCAACGTGCTGCTGACCAACACCCCCGGCGTGCTGACCGACACAACCGCCGACCTGGTCTGGGCGCTGATGCTGGCGGCTGCCCGGCGCATTGTCGAGGGGCACAACCTGATCGTCGCCGGCAGGTGGACTACCTGGTCGCCAATGTTTATGGTGGGGCAGGAGGTGTCCGGCGCGACGCTGGGCATTGTCGGGGCCGGACGGATTGGCACCGCCGTGGCGCGGCGTGCCTCCGGCTTTGCCATGCCGATCCGCTACTACAACCGGCGTCCGGCTCCCGCGCTGGAGGAGCAGACCGGGGCGCGCTACTGCGAACTGGATGAACTGCTGCGCACGGCGGATTTTATCGTGGTTCTGCTGCCACTGACGGAGGAGACGCGCGGGATGTTTGGGGCGCGTGAGTTTGCCCTGATGAAGCCCACGGCCGTCTTTGTCAATGCCGCGCGGGGGCCGATTGTGGACGAGGACGCACTCTACAACGCGTTGCAACAGGGGCGACCGGGGGCGGCCGGCCTGGATGTCTTCACCGTTGAGCCGGTTGGCGCGGAGCATCCGCTGTTGAGCCTGCCGAATGTAACGGCGGTACCCCACATCGGGAGTGCTACCGTTGCCACACGTATCCGCATGGCAACAACCGCCGCAACCAACCTGGTTGCCGCCCTGACCGGCCGGCCGGTGCCCAACCCGGTCAACCCGGCGGTATTGCCGCCAACGTGAGTCGTACCGCATAAAATATAAAGCGTGAAACGCGGGTCGTTGTCCCTCACGTTTCACGCCTCACGTCTCACGCCTCACGTTTCACGCCTCACGTTTCACGCCTCACGTTTCATGCTCTGTCCGCTCTTTGATCCGCAGCCAGAGCCAGCCCAGACCGAATGAGAAGAGCAATTTACCGGCGATGTCGAGGAGCCGGACCAACCGCGCACCCACGATGAGCGCCTCAATCAGGGGTGAAGGCGTTTCTTCCGGGAGCGATGCTGCCACACCATTGTGCGCGACGGCAGTCCGATCATGTAGCAAATTGCGCAGGGAAACCCGCGCGTGCGAACGTGGATCTGTGTGATATCCAGACCGTAACATACCCATCCCCTCCTCTCGCGTTATAGAGATGGTACATTTCTATACAATACCCTTTAGTAATTTTAAGCATAGCATAAAGATCCGCTATCGTCCAGGGGTAATTTGGGGCAAATCAGCCCTGCCGGAGGCGAATCGGGCTGTTCTTCCAGGTGTTCACCTGGTTTAGAACCGACCGCGTAATCCTGTGAATGAGGCGTTGAACCATCTGCTATACTAATGATTGATATCCGGATGATATCCAACCATACGACCTCTGAAGTGACACGCGTTACGCGGTTGACATGCAAACCGGACATTTCACCCAATGAAAGCCCGATGCGCTTGCGGTAGCATGGTACGCTTTTGCGGGAAGCTTTCATCCTGCCGGAGGCGCAACCAACCTGCGAGTTTCGCAGGAGGACTGGAACAGTCTGTACCGCGTAAGTCGTGTAAAGTGATAGGAGTTACGCGGTCACGAACCCGAAAGGACATTTCGCCTGCGGCAGGGCGGAAGATTCCATGCGTGTTCGCAAAAATTTTGCACAACGTGCAAAATTTTTGCGAACAAGATAAAAATGTACCACGCTGCCGCAGGCGCATCGGGCTTTCATCGGGTCAAACATCCAGTTTGCATATCAACTGCGTAAGTCATGTAAAGTGAATGGATTACCTATGCACTATCTGCTGCGTCCACTGGCGTGCATCCTGCTCTGCACGCTGCTGCTGACCGGCTGTGTTCCCAGCGGGTCCGGCGGCGTGCCGCCATCCCAGGTACTGGGAACCTCTACCGAGAGTGACCGGGTTGCCCCGTCGGCGCTGAAAACAACGGCCTGGCCGGCGGGGCCTTCCGTTAAAACGGTTATTCCCGGTACACCAACTGCTGCGCCAACCGCCGTGCCGACTATCCTACCTACCAGCACACCCGTCCCGGCAGTGCTGGATGTGAGTGCGCAGGCTGCCGCGCTGCTGCCCTCTTTTGCCGCCGATCTTGCCGGGGCAGAGACCTGGGATCATTACCAGATCAGTGCGACGCTCGATCCGACCGCGCTAACTATCAGCGGCACCCAGCAGATGCTGGTGCGCAACGGGGCGAGTGTGCCGTTTGAGGCACTCTACTTCCATCTCTACCCCAACCTTCCCGACTTTGGCGGTGAACTGAGCGTTGCGGATGTGCGGGTGAACGATCAACTGGTGCCCGTCACCAGCGAGCAAGACGGTGTTCTGCTGCGGGTCGGGCTGCCCCGGCCACTCGCGCCCGGCGAGCAGGTCCGGGTGATGATGAACTTTCTGGCGCGTACGCAACGCAACGCCAGCGGCTCGGCCTATGGCGCGTTCAACCAGGAGGCGGGCGTCTGGTCGCTGGCTTCCTTCTACCCGGTGCTGGCGCGCTACTTTGCCGACGGCTGGGACCGGCGGCCCGTGAGCAGTCGCGGCGATCTGGCCGTTACTGAGACAGCGCTCTATGATGTCACGCTCGACACCCCGATTGACTGGCAACTGGTGACGACCGGCACACAGGTGGAAACCAACCCACCGGGGAATCTACCGCCGGAGGGCTACCGGCGTGAGCGCTTTGTCAGCGGGCCCCAGCGCGATTTCTTTCTGGCGGCGATCAATGGGCTGAACCAGGCCAGCGCCGATGTGGACGGCACCCGCGTCACGGTCTACTACCGGCCGGAGTATGATGCTGCCGGACAGCGCAGCCTGGCAATTGCCGCACAGTCATTGCAGGCATTCAACGCGCGCTACGGGCGTTACCCGCTGACCGAAATGGAGGTCGTGCAGGCCGCCCTGACGCGCTTCCTCGGCGTGGAATATCCCGGCGTCATGCTGATCGAGCAGCGCCTCTATGCGAGTAATGGGCGCGGCCTGGAGACCACTATCGCGCACGAGGTGGCGCACCAGTGGTGGTACAGCCTGGTGGGCAACGACTTCCAGGGCGCGGCCTGGCTGGATGAAGGATTAGCCAGTTACTCCCAGGTGGTCTACTATGAGTCGCTGGGGGATGCCGTCAGCGCGGCGGCTGAGTTGCAGCAGTTCCGCGACATCTACCTGAGCGTGCGGAATGCCGGGAATGACGGCGTAGTCAACCGTCCGAATGCGGCCTTTCGGGGCAACTATGTGGCGCTGGTCTATGCCAAAAGCGCACTCTTCTTCCACGCGCTGCGCCGGCAGATGGGGGACGAGACCTTTTATGCCTTTCTGCAGCGCTACTACGATACCTACCGCTATGGCGAGGCGACCGGCAGCGATATGCTTGCCACC
>CAKZQX010000605.1 GCA_937141995.1 uncultured Chloroflexaceae bacterium
CCGCGGACGGCACATTTGGCTGGCTCTACCGGGCGCTGGCGCTCCTGGTTGTTGCCTGTCCCTGTGCGCTGGTCATCAGCACGCCGGTCAGCATTATCAGCGCGATCAGTAATGCCGCACGCAATGGTGTGCTGATCAAAGGCGGTGCATATCTTGAGGCGTTGAATAGTGTTCGCGCAATTGCATTTGATAAAACCGGCACGCTAACGCGGGGCACACCGGCAGTAGTTGCCGTACGCGCGGTTGAGTGTGGACCGTCCGCCGGCGTTACCGAACATGGGCATGAGCGGAACCGCTGTGGTGAGTGTGATGATCTGCTGGCGCTGGCAAGCGCGGTTGAGCGGCGCAGCGAGCATCCGCTGGCCCAGGCAGTCGTTGCCGAGGCCACACGCTGTGGGGTTGCCGACAAATATGCGCCGGCCACGATGGTGACGGCGCTGACCGGCCGGGGAGTGACGGGGCAGGTGCAGGGGCGTCAGATCACGCTAGGCAGCCACCGCTATTTTGATACCACGCTGCCGCATACGCATGAACACTGCGCGGAAGCGCGCCAGGATGCGGCAAAAGGTTATACGCCGATGATGATCAGTGCCGATGGCACCTACCTGGGCACGATAGCTGTTGCCGATACACTCCGTCCGGACAGCCGGGAGGCGCTGGCGCTGCTCCGGCAGGCGCAGTTTACCAACCTGGTGATGTTGACCGGCGACAATGCCGACACTGCGGCCTCGGTGGGGCAGCAGGTTGGCGTGACCGATGTCCGCGCCGAGCTGTTGCCCGAGGACAAGGTTGCCGCCGTTAACGCCCTGCGGGAGCAGTATGGCGCGGTTGCTATGGTCGGTGACGGCATCAACGATGCGCCCGCCCTGGCGACGGCCACGGTTGGCATCGCGGTGGGCGGCGCGTCCGGGGGGACGGCTCAGGCGATGGAGACCGCCGATATCACCCTGATGAGTGATGATCTGCGGCGGCTGCCGTTTGTATTTCAGTTGAGCCGGGCCACCATGCGTACAATTCAGGTAAATGTGGCTCTGAGCATCGGCATTAAGCTGGCGTTTGTTCTGCTGGTACTGCTGGGTCTCGGCACCATGTGGATGGCGGTTCTGGCGGATATGGGGACATCGTTGCTGGTTTCGCTCAACGGGATGCGGCTACTGGGCAAGACTCCCGGTTCCCAGCGTCCGGTGGCCGGGGTAGCGCAGCAGCAGCCGGCGCACGGACCTGGTCGGTAGCGCAGTGCTTACCGGCGCATTACTTCCCAGTTACCAGGTCATTACCTACATGCGGAGCACTTTCTGCTATAGTAGTGTCAGGTCTGGTAGTGATAGGCATCTTAAGACTTCTCCCTCTCCTTCACGACAACCGCGCTCCTGGTACTCCCCCAGGGGCGCGGTTGTTTTTTGTGGCCGATCCAAAGATATTGGCATCAAGGGTGTACATCATCTGCTCCCAATTGCCCTCGCAGAGAGGCATCCCGTTCGCGCCGATCCGCTTCTAGGATTTCTGTCGGTGTTGGCGAGCCGGGCTCGATCTGCATAAGTTCCTCACGGAGTTGTCTAAGCCGCTCCCAGGCGGCGGCGCTGGTTTGATCCGGTGGCGTAGCCAGGTCGGCCAGGCACTGGATTTCTTCAAGGGTTACGGTCATCTGCTGCTCCTTTCCGGTTGAGTTCATTAACCCCGCGTCGATGGCGGGCAATCTCGGCGGCGAGGTCGGTAAACTGGGGATCAATCTCATAGGCGTAGCCATCCCAATAACCATCGCGCACGGGCACAAAGCGGCGGGGTGGGGCCATCTTCCCGGAAAGCGCTTCTGCCTTGATCTGCTGCTGTACTTCGCGCTGTAGTTCATCGGCGGTGTATGCGCGGCATGTCTCGGCAGAAATGGGTGGCAATAAATGCAGGCTGATCCGCTGACCGTAACGCAACCGGGGCGTAAAGGGGAATTCCCAGACCTGGTGGCTCCCGGTCAGGGCAACCGGCAGAATGGGACATTGCAATGCCTGGGCCAGGCCAAAGGCTCCGACCATGAAATTGATTTCGATCCCCAGAATCGATCCCTGGGGAAAGAGTACCAGACTCTCGCCACCGGCAACGACTGCCCAAGTTGCCCGTAGCAGTTGACGGTAACTGCGCGCCCCCTGCTCCGGATGAATAGTAATCTGCCCGGTGTCGCGCACATACGAACCAAGCAGGGGCCAGTTCTCAAACTCATCGCGCAGGACAAAGCGCATCGGCAAGGGCAGGTGGAGCAGCGCGAGTACATCCGCAAAACCCTCGTGCAACGGTGTCACCAGGTAGGTCGCGTTCGGGTCAATCTGCTCAAGTCCCTGAAGGTCCAGGTGAATCCCCAGGTAGTAGCGTAAGCTCCGGGCCCACCAGTGCTGCACTTGAGCCAGGGACGCGCGCGCGCCGAGGCGTCCCAGCAGCCGCGCCGGCAGCGGTGGCCCGCCCAGCCAGATCGCCATGCCCAGCAGGGTACGCAGATAGCTGCGCCGGTCAGGTACCCCAATCTTCGCTCCACCGATCAGGTAGCGCAGATCCGGTTCGATGATCGGGCGGTTCTGCTCGGGATAGGTCAGATGGCGCATGGGGCAATTCCTTTCCAGGGAAAAGTTAACAATCTTTACCATCTTTTGCAACAACCGTTCCACTGGTTCCAACCCTGGATTGGTAGCGTGGCTGTGCGCATTACCGGCGCTGCCCGGTTGTAACCGGACTGTACCTCACACATGTACAATAAGCTATTGTGTTACTGGGAGATAAGGAAGGAGGAAATACGGTGTTTTATCATCGTTCAAGTCACCACACACTCCCGGAAGAAATGGTATACATCTCTGAAGAGGGGCGCGGCGTGCTGCTGTATATCGATCCGGCAACGAACGAGGGGAAAGCCTTCCCGGTGCTGCCGGTTGAAGCGGCGCGGCAACACCGCAATGCCTACCCCAGTTCAACCATTGGACCCCTTCAGGGCTATCATCAGATTACGCCCGGTGCAGTACGTACCCACCTTGCCCGGTTTGAGCGCGCAGCGTGGCTTGAGGAAGCGGCCCAGATGCTGGAAGAGTTCCGGGCTGCCCTCCAGTATGCGGAAGACCGTGAAGGGGTTCGCGCCAGTTAGTGCGCCGTGTGCCATGTGGGTGTGCGGGATTGAGTAAATTTGATGAGAAATGGTGCCCTGCCGCCTTCCGTTAAAGGAGGATTGGCAGGGCGTTCGTGACTCGGCGGGCGGGTTACATCTCGTCCGTAATCACTTCCAACGGGATGATCGCGCCATCATGGGATGCCTGCGCGCGCTGCTGCGGCGGTCGCAGCCGAACAACCGGAATGGGTAGCGCTACCGTGGTCGGCACCGGGACCGGCACTGGAATAAATGGTGGCAACACGACGAGCATAACGGTTGGCAGCATGACCGGCACCGACTGATGCTCAACATCAAACCATTGATCGAAGATACGTAGCGTATCCAGCATGCGTCCAATGTCAATCTGATGCATTCCTCTATCCATCAATTTCTCCTCTTCTTCGCTCATAAACAGGACTTACGCGGTGAGCGTCCAAACGGGGCGTTTCACCCGATGGAAGCCCGATGCGCCTGCGGCAGCATGGTACTTTTT
Source organism: uncultured Chloroflexaceae bacterium (assembly GCA_937141995.1). Taxonomy (GTDB): domain Bacteria; phylum Chloroflexota; class Chloroflexia; order Chloroflexales; family Chloroflexaceae; genus CAKZQX01. Next base: position 3,615 of record CAKZQX010000605.1, read on the forward strand.
TGTCTTTTTCCGGAAAATTTGGCACAACGTGCCAAATTTTCCGGAAAAAGAATGTCTCATTCCACCCTGCCGGAGGCGAATCGTGCCGGTTGTCCCGGCAGACGCCTGGTTTGGAACCGACCGCGTAAGTCCTATTATAAAGTAACAGCACTCCAATATATTGTAGTCCGGTTTGGTGCGCGTGCAAGCTACGGTTTCGCCTCGCCCTGGATCTGCTTGCGCTGAATAAAGCGCATTCCCTCCTGCCGGGTGATGGTGGCAACATCAATCGGCCCGCCAACGCCGCGTAGTCCCAGGGTTAACCGCTGTGCCGATATGGTTGTGCGAATGAAGAAGATAGCGAGATCGACACAGTCCTGCAGCGGCATTGCCTGTAACGGGATGGGCATTTTTATCTGGTTGATCACGGATTGCAGCTTCTGGCGGTCGGCGGGTTGCAGGGTCGCCGCATTGAGTGCCTCCCCCAGACGACTATCAAACCCCTGTAACAGCCGATCAACAATCTCGCGCTGTCCGCCCCAGGTAATACCAAACTCGCCAAACGCGCCGTAATGCTCAATCGGATCGGGCTTGCCGGGGATTTCGGTCAGGTATACCCGGCCATACGGTTCCCCCGCATCAAACCCGGCGACGACGAACGACATACCCGGCCCGCTGTATGTTGCGGGCATCGCGGTTTGCCACTGTTGCATAAAAAAGTCACTGAGCTGTTGGGTAAACTCGCGTACCGCCAGCCGTTCTTCGGGCAGTCCGGCTTCAAACTCAGGGATAAAGCTCTGGGCGGTGCGCAGACCGATGGCGGCCTGCCCGTAGGTGACAACACCGATAGCAGGGAGCGTGGTGTTGGGCCGGCCGGGGTTGTCAAACGCAAAGAGCTTGGTTGCATTGTCAAAGTTAACGTGTATTGGGGTGCCATCCGGTGGCTGGGCGGTGATGGTGAGGCGGCTCTCGGTTGCCAGCACTAATCCTTCGGGCGCTTTAATAACGATTCCCAGTGACATATGTTCTTCTTTCTCTCAAATGTTGATCCATTCATGGAT
>CAKZQX010000606.1 GCA_937141995.1 uncultured Chloroflexaceae bacterium
GTATTTGAAAGGTATTGGTGCATGCCCACCGCGTACTTCGTGTCACTGACAGGAGTTACGCGGTGGGCGTTCAAATCAGACACATAGGCTCACAACAGTCGTCTTTGCCGGCGGCAGCATGGTACACTTTTTTCTTTTTCCCAAACAAGTTGCACAACGTGCAACTTGTTTGGGAAAAAGGATGGAATCTTCCGCCCTGCCGGAGGCGATATCCCCCGTCAAAACCCGGGATCGCCTGCTGCATGCCGGCATTGGCCGTTTCGCGGGTTTCGCTCATTTCGTGGTGTTCGTGGTCCAAACGTCCACCGCGTAACTCCTGTCACAAACAGGATTTCTCCATGGTGTAGGTATCAATCACCTCGCCGGTGCGGGTCACAAACTGAAGTGTCATCGTTCCGCCCGTGGCCTCGACCAGCATCGCTCCGTGGTCCTGGTTATAGTGTACTACGCTGCCCGGCACCAGGGCTTCCGCAAAGGCATAGCGCGGGCCACCGCCCAGCCCGTTAACAAAGTAGACGAAGTTGTCGCGCATGATCCGCTCATAGACATGGTTATGCCCGGAGAAAGCCGCATCCGCGCCCCACTCCTGGAACGGCCAGCGCATCCAGGCGCTCTCCCCGCGATGCCCCGACGAGTAGGCCGGGTGGTGGAAGAAGACCAGCTTCCAGCAGGCATCGGCGGCAGTCAGTTCCTGTTGCAACCACTCCGCCTGTACCGAGTCGGCTTCGATGCCGTCAGGTTCGCCCGGCATGCTATTGAGCATGAAAAAGTCAATCGGCTCCCGGGTAAAACTGTAGTAGCGTTCGTTCCCCGGCAGTTCAAAATAGTCGAGGTAAGCCTGCCCGCCGGCGATATCCAGGTCGTGATTACCCAGGATCGGGAAGAAGCGGTTGGTCTCGGCTCCGGGACCGTATGCGCCGGTGTAGGGATGAATAAACTCGGCGTAGTACTGGCCGATGTTGGCGTCAATGGTTTCGGCTGCGCCGGTGGGGTAGTTATTATCTCCCGTGGTGACGATAAAGTCAGGGTTCCAGCTTTTCACCAGGTCGGCAACTTCCTGTTCAGGTGGCCCGGCCATACCATAGTCGCCGATAATCGCAAAGCGCGCTGTCTGCGGCTCGGGTGTAGCGGTTGGTTCGGGCGTGGCCGTCGGCTCAGGTGCGGAGGTTGCCGTCGGCTCCGGCGGGGTGAGTGTAACCGCAGCGCCGGCAGCGGCCGTTGTTGTGGCCGTCGTTGCGGTGGATGCCGGCGGCGTGGCGGCACTCGATCCGCATCCCGCACCGCTTAAGAGTATTCCGAACAGCAATACTAACAAGCGACCGGCACCGGCAGACCGGATATGCTTTACGTTATGCATTAATTCCTCCAGGTAGTGACACACGTTTTGGCGCGGAGATTGTAGCACAGGTTGGGCGTTGTGCGCAGGGTTGCGAGAACTATGTGACGCAGCCCCCGGTGACGTGCTGGTTATGAAGCTATGGTAGGATGAAGTAATCTTGGTCTCTATGGCTATCGTGACATCACGGAGGTACAGCATGGACTTTGCACTCTGGGAGCAACTCATCACACTGGGCCTGATGGTACGAATCGGGCCGCTTCTGTTGATTGGTGTTGGGATTGTGGTCGGGTTTGGCCTGGAGCGCTATTTTCATGACCGGTCGTAGGTGCGCCGTCCTGAGGAGCGACTGGCACAGGGGTAGAACACAAAGCTGCCAGGTAGAACACACCTGGCAGCTTTGTGTTGTTCGCTGGAAGGGGCGGCGTCACCGTGAGCCGATGTCACCGTTGACCTGGCAACGGTCGGCCCAGAACCGGGTTCCCAGCCGCCCGATACTGACCACCCCGGCGCGGCTGTCCCACTCGAGGCGGCCCTTCTCGAAGTATTGCACCACGGTGGGCACGCCGTTGATCTCCTCGATCACTTCCTCAGAGATGGGGAAGCCCATCCGCCAGGGACCATTAATACCGTCGTAGAAGCCCAGGAATGCGCCCCCCACCGTGTAGCCCGTTTCCGGGAAGCGGCGGCCATTGGGGGCCACATTCACCCCCTGTGGGAAGTTGCGCCCGGCGGTGACATCGCGCCCCAACTCAACCGGGCGTACCATCAGCATCGCCTGCTCGGCCCGGGTCATCAGGTGAAACTCGGGATGCTGCTCCGCGTAGGGCACAATCTCAAACACCCCGGTCTCGAAGTATTGCACTACCCGGTTATCCTCCGGGCGGATAAAGGCTTCACTTAGCGGGAAGCCGAAGCTGACCACGCCACCCAACTCCTGCCAGGCCACGCGATACCAGTCCTTGATATAATGTCCCGTCTCCGGAATCATAATCGGAGCCTTCTCGCCCCTGGGTGGGCGCGGGTTGGTCGTGGTCAGCGGCAGATTGGTCTTGATATTGCTGGGGAGCAGCGGCACCCCATAGCCCTGGAAGAGCAGCGCGGCCGGCTTGAGGCTGTCGTCCGCACGGTAGAGGCCGTAATGCTCTTCGCGCGTATCCCAGCGCCCGGTGGGACCGGCATCGTAGTCGCGCAACGTCCAGGCAAAGATCCCGACAACCCGTCCCTGCGCCGCCTCCAGAATGGTTCGGTAGACCTGTTCCTGGTAGACCTCGTTGTAGTCCTGAGTTGAACACTTGGGACCGGAGGGCCAGCCAAACTCTTGCAGCAGAATCGGCTTGTTGGTATGCCGACGCACCTCGTCAAGCTGGCGGATCGCGTCGGGCGCGTTGTAGATATGCACGCTGATCACATCGCTGTAGTCAATCACCCGCCGCCCATCGGGGCCGGGTTGCCAGAAGTGGTTGTACTGACCCATACCCACCGTCACCAGGTGATGCGGCGCGAGGCGATGCACCTCGTCGGCCATGCGGCCTAGCCAGTCCAGCACCTGTGCGGCGTTGCCCTCCTGCCACATGGGGTAGTGGTCCGGCTCGTTATGCAGATCCCAGGCAAAAATTCGGTCATCGCCCGCAAAGTTCCCGATCAGCGTGCGCAGGTAGGTCAGGTTATCCTCTGCCTCGGGTGTACCGGCAGCCGGGAAGCCGTTGTAAAAATCGAACAGCGTGACAATCAGGCGCAGATCCAGGTCGCCCGCGATCTGCACAAACTCCTTGAGCCGGTTGAGCATCACGCCATCCATCTTGTGGTCACGCGAGCTGCGGAAGGTCTCCTCAAAAGGGTAGAGGATGCGCACAGTGTTGATGCCCAGTTGGTCGCGGGCCAGCCGTAGTTCCCGCTCCATCTGGTATGCATCCCAGTCCTGCCACATAGCAACCCAGGGGCGACCCTGCGGGTAGTAGTTGATGCCCTTTAACTGCACCGGCTGGCCGAGGCGCGTCAACTGGTGCCCCGATGCCTCGATAAATCCGCCGGGGGGGAGCGGCGCAGCCTGTTCCAGCGGGGTGTACCGGATCGTCTCCGGTGCAACCGTCTCGCGCCCCAGCGGTCCCACCCGCACCCCTTCCGCGCCGTGATCTTCCAGGCGGACGCGCTCGAACCACTGCGCCGTGATAACCTGTCCATCGGGCCGCCGCTGCGTCTGGGGTGGCCCCAGCGGTGCCCCGAAGCGGGCCAGGCTCTCGCCCTGACTAATGTCGGGATCACCCAGTTCTAATCCTGCCTGGAGCCAGGTTCGTAGGAACGGCGGGCAGAGATTTTGCCCGGTTTCCGGGAAGAAGCGACAGCCCACACGCGGCGCTTCCGGTTGTGCCGGCGAGCGGCCCTGGCGCGCGAAGGTGTCAACACCCAGTCGCCCCAGCAACAGATCGTAGGGTGCCGGGTTGTGCGGATGATGCTCCAGGCGGGCATACTCGAACCACTGCACCGTAATCGGGCCGGCTTCGGTCTGCTCCTGGTAGGCCGGTGTCAAGGGATAGCCAAAAACCGGCAGCCCACCCTGCTGTTCCCAGAAGGACTGGATGCGCCCGTCGATACAGTCGGTGATCGCGGGACTCTCAGCATCAAAACAGCGCGGAGCGGCATGGGTGGCCGTTGATGATGCCGGCAGAAGCGTCAAGAGCAGCAGCAGAATGAGCAGAGGTAGGGTCAGGATCTTGTGTGTCATACCGCGATAACCGACCGGAGCCGTCGTCAGTAAGGATGAAACCGGGTCTGTTCCGGCGACGGTGGTCGGCTGCTCCTTTCTAGATAACGTTGAGATAGCTGGTCGCTGTGCAGCAGCACTGTGTTTTCCTGATACATTTTTAACGTTGGATTAAGGGCAAATAGGTAAACTGTTCATCAATAAGTCGGTACACGCTACCGGTGTTCAGGTCGGTTGCGTAGAGGTTGCCCGCCTCGTCTTCACCAAAGCTAGTCAGTCGGGTTAGCGCGGTGTCGGCAAGCAGTTGGTTTTCCCAGGTCGCACCATTTGGCCGCAGCCCCCAGATAAAGCCGGTGCAGTAGTCGCCATAAAAGTAGATTCCCTGCATCCGTGGGACACCGGGGCCACGATAGACAAAGCCGCCGGTAACAGAGCAGTTGCCCTGTTGATGTGCATACTCAACTACGGGGAGGGTTAACCCGGACTGGTCGCACCCTTCCGATGGCTCGTAGCAGTGCAACCCCTCCATGATATCCCAGCCATAGTTTTCCCCGCCAGTGCCGGCGGCAGGCTGGACATGCACCTCTTCGTAGCGATTCTGCCCGACATCGGCAGTATACAGATTTCCCGTGGCGCGGTCAAAGGAAAAACGCCAGGGATTACGTAATCCCAAAGCCCAGATTTCCGGTCGGTAGCTGGTCGTCTGGGTGTAGGGATTGGTCGGCGGGATGGCATACGGTGTCGCACCGGTTTCTACATCAATGCGCAGGAGCTTGCCCAGGAGATCGCCGGGAGCCTGCGCGCGCTCCTCCGGGTCGCCGGAGGAACCACCATCGCCCATCCCGATGTAGAGATAGCCATCCGGCCCAAAGGCAATCTGCCCACCGTTGTGGTTTTCGTAGGGCTGCGCAATCGTCAGCAAAGGTTCTTCGCTGTCCGGATTAGCAACATTGGCATTCTCCGTGATCCGGTAGCGGGCAATAATAGTTGCGCCATCGGTTTCACGGGTGTAGTTGACGTAGAAATAACCTTTGTTCGTATAATCTGGAGGAAATGCCACGCTCAGCAATCCCTGTTCATTGCCACTGCTCTTCACGCGGCGGGTAATATCTAAAAATGGCTCCTCCAGCGGAGTGCCGTTCTGCGCAATTTTGATGCGGCCCGGTTTCTCCACCAGAAACAGCCGGCCGCTACCATCACCCGCATGCGTAACATGGACCGGCTGATCCAGGCCGGTAATAACTTCCCTGAGCGCCAGATCAGGCCAGTCGCTGGTTGCCGGGGTTGCCATGTCGCGGGGAACTGCTCCGGCACCAGACCGGATCACTATGCCTATTCCCAGACCCAGACAGAGTAGCAACAGACCGGGCCAGATACGCTGTCGGCGATTGCGCTGGTGCATTTCACACCCTTACCTTTCTACTTGCAGCTACCGCACACATCGTACCACAACGCAAGCCGGGTTGCCGGACGATTTTTCCGGCACTGGGCCATGTCACAGAAATGTAAGGTAGCAATCGGATATTTCTTTGTATTGTAGGCGACCAGTCTTCTCGTGGTACCATACAAAAAATTCTACCAGAACAGGAGGTGACTATGAGCGATGAGTCGCAGCCGGAGGAGCAGCCGCGGGCGCAGCAGCAGTATGCTGAGTTGGGGGAAAAACTGGCCGAATTGTATCAGGCATATACCACTGAGGATAACCCGGCGGAGCGCTTTCGGCTGGAACAGCGTATCGCACAGATCGAAGCAGTCCGGGCTGCGATTGCGCAGCCGGCGGAGGCCGGCGATACGGCTGCCTCGCCTGAGCAACCCACGCCAGCAGCCCCGGCAGGCCGGCGGCGCGGATTGCTGCAGACGATCCGGGCGCACCATCAACGGATCATGGTGGTTGGAGTGATCCTGGGGTTTGTCAGCATCTGTTCTGCCCTGCTGTTTGCTCCTTTCGGATTGATCCTGCTGTCAAGTCTTTGCTTTGGCGTGGCCGGGATCATGTATTTGCTCCATGAGATTGAACAGCTCCGGGGCACGCCGGGCCGGCACCTGTCGGCCTATAGTTTTGCCGCGCTGCTCATCGCTATCGGTTTTTGTGGCCCGCTCTACCTCTTTTTCTTGCTTGCCCGGATTGCGAATGCGCCGCCGGGTTAACGCGGGTGTGCCGGTCGTTGGGAGGGTGTGCCGGCGTAGAGTTGGCTGCGCAGCACCCGGTAGAGCGTAAGAAAGAGCACGCTGCCGCCCGTAAACAGGTAGATACTCAGCGCCCAGCCGGTACCCGTATCGCTGCCACTGGTTAACCCATGCAGCAGCACCAGGCAGAAG
>CAKZQX010000607.1 GCA_937141995.1 uncultured Chloroflexaceae bacterium
GAGCAGCGAATGCCATACGTCACTACGGCAGAACGGCGCGGGATCGAGCAAGGGCACGCCGAAGGGCAGTGTGAGGAACTAGTATCGACCATTGAGTTGCTGCTCAACCTGCGGTTTGGGGCGGCCGGGTTGGCCCTGCTGCCGGAAATCAGCCAGATCACGGAGTACTCCCTACTCCGGGCTATCCGTGACCAGATCTTGACCGTTGATCAACCGGAAGACCTGCGCCCGATCTATCAACAACTTTGTCTGACGCGGAGGCAACAGCAGTGAAGATTACGCGACTCTACACCGGCGCGGATGGCGAATCCCACTTTGAAGATATCGACATCCCGCTGACGGACCAGGGGCAGATTGGTCGGCTCTCCACGTTGATCCCGACGATGGGGGTGATCCTGCGGGAGACCGGCGCGGATTATGACTACGATTGGCATAACGCGCCCCGGCGACAATTTATTGTCATGCTGGAGGGCACGGTGGAGATTGAGGTTGGCGCCGGCACGACGCGCCGGTTTGGGCCGGGCGACATCCTCCTGGCCGAGGATACCACCGGACGCGGACACCGCAGCCGCACGGTCAATCAACAGGTGCGCCGCTCGATCTTTATCCCGCTGGATTGATGACAGGAGTTACGCGGTGGACCTTCAAACCGGACGTTTCATCCGATGAAAGCTTGATTCGCCTGCGGCAGCATGGTACTTGATCCATCTTTCCACCCTACCGGAGGCGATATCCCCCGCCAAATACGGGATCGTCTGATATGTTAACATTGGCCGTTTCGTGGTTTTCGCTCATTTCGTGGTGTTCGTGGTCCAAATCCCCACCGCGTAAGTTCTGTTAATGAAATATAGCAACCCTATATTTGTCGTAGTGCCCCCTTCAGGCGGTTGGAGCGAATCTCTCAGAACCAGTTCACAACCGATTTGGGATTGCTATATCGCCTCTGTGAGCCCAGAACCTGGGTACGTGTTGCGTGCGCCGGCGGGTACCCTTCTGGTAATGCGTCCATGATATCCTGTTCTGTACAATTATGTTGAGCGGCGGATGCCCGGCCCCAGTACATATCCTCTGCTCAACGGCAACACCCGGCCGGCGGAGTGACACTCCGCGCCCGGTCGTTGTGTGCTACAACAAAGGAGCAACCAGGATGGAGTACAAACTTGCAGATTTAGTAGACGTGCCCAAACTTCAGGAGCTTATGGACGTGTTTCACACCGTTACCGCCGCCCCAACTGCAATCCTGGATGTTGACGGTACGATTTTGACCGCAACCGCCTGGCAGGATATCTGCACAACATACCATCGGGCCCATCCGGACTGCGCGTTACGCTGCAAACAGAGCGATGCCTACATCGCCGCCCATCTCAACGAGGGGGCGGGGTATGCCATGTACGAGTGCGCCAATGGATTGGTCGATGTTGCCAGCCCGATTATGATCAATGGACAGCATATCGGTACGGTGTTCACCGGACAATTCCTGCTCCAAGAACCGGATGTCACCTTCTTCCGCGATCAGGGGCGCGCGTTTGGCTTTGATGAGGCGGGTTATCTCACGGCCCTGACCCAGGTGCCGGTGGTGCAGCAGGAACAGATTCAACCCATTTTGAACTACCTGGCCCTGTTTACCAGCATGCTGGCCGATATGGGGTTGCAGCGCCTGGAGCAACTGGAGTCACAGCGCGAACTGGAGGAGAGCCGCGCGCAGTTTCGGGCCATTGCCGACTACACCTACGACTGGGAAAGCTGGGTTGACGGTGATGGCACAGTACGCTGGATCAATCCGGCGGTTGAGCAGTTCACCGGCTATACCGTCGCGGAGTGCCTGACAATGCCGGACTATCCCCTGCCGCTGGTCCATGCCGATGATCGCCCGGTTATCACCCGGATGCGGGTGGAAGCGGCGCAGGGGTCGCGCGGCAATGATGTGACGTTTCGGCTGCGTCACCGCGATGGGTCGCTCCGCTGGATGGCAATCTCCTGGCAGCCGGTCTATTCCGCCGACGGCCAGTCAATGGGCTACCGCACCAGCACCCGCGATTTCACGGAACGCAAGCGCGCAGAAGAACTAACGCTGCGCCTCGGCCGCATCCTGGAAAACTCGCGCAACGAGATCTTTGTCTTTGATGCCGAAACCCTGCATTTTGTTCAGGTGAATAAGGGGGGCCGCCAGAACCTGGGCTACTCCATGGAAGAACTTACCCGGCTTACGCCGGTTGATATTAAACCTACGGTTGATGCAGAGCAGTTCGCCACACTGATCGCGCCACTCCTGGATGGCACACGCGACCTGGTGACATTTGAAACGGTTCATCAGCGCAAGGATGGCTCTACCTATCCGGTTGATGTGCGGCTGCAACTCGCGCGCGAGGAGGAATCGTCCGTTTTTGTAGCGATTATCCAGGATATCACCGAGCGCCGGCAGGCCGATGAGGAGCTACGCGCATTCAAGGCCGTGATCGAGAACGCGCCTGACGGCATCTCGTTTGTCTCGCCCGAGGGAATGATCACCTATGGCAACGCGGCGGCGAAGAAGCTGCTGGGATATGACGATGATTTTGTCGGCATCCCGATTAAACGTACACTCGCCGGCAACGATATCCAGCCGGAAGCGATTATTCAGCAGGCGCTGGAGCAGGGCTTCTGGCAGGGTACACACACGGGTTGTCGGCGAGATGGGAGCACGCTGCCGGTAGATTTGCTGGTCTTCCCGATCTATGCTGCCGACGGCAGCATACGCTTCTTTCCGGGATTTGTCCGCGATCGCACCGATCTGGTGCAGGCCGAAGCGGAACGCGTGATGCTGCAGCAGCAGGTGATCGATGCCCAGCGGGAAGCATTGCGTGAACTCTCCACGCCGTTGATTCCGATCTCCAACAGCGCCGTGGTGATGCCGCTGGTGGGAACGATTGATAGCAGCCGCGCATTGCAGATTATGGAGAACCTGCTTGAAGGCGTGGCGAACCATCAGGCCCGCATTACGATTGTTGATATAACCGGCGTGCAGGTGGTTGATACCCAGGTTGCCAGCGCGCTGATCCAGGCGGCTCAGGCGGTCAAACTGCTCGGCGCGGAGGTAGTGCTGACGGGCATTCGCCCCGATGTGGCGCAGACGCTGGTGCATCTGGGTGCAGATATGAGCAGCATCAAAACGCTCAACAGCCTGCAATCCGGGATTGCCTATGCCCTGAAGCGGGCATAGCCCATAGCCCACCGCTACCATAGAATGTGGCCGGCAGCGGTGGGCTACATCTTCATTGCACCTTGGTCTCCAACCGATCAACCCAATCCTTCGCCTCCTTCAGGCCCATCCCGGTATGCTCTCGCACCTGTTTGATCGCTTCGATCTTCTGCCCTCGGGCGAGGAGCGTGCCGACTTCCGCAACCAGATCCGGCGGCACATCGTCCAGTGTCACCGGGCGTGAAGATGGCGGCGGTAGCGCTTCTCCCCGTTCCAGCCCATCAACATACGCTTTCGCCGCCTTCAGGCCAATCTCGCTGCGTTCGCGTACCAGTTTAATCGCCTGGATCTTCTGGCCCTGCTGGAGCAACTGCCGCACCTCCGCTTCCATCTCTGACATGCCGGATGGTGGCTGACCGGGCAACACAGCGGACTCGCCGGGGAAATTGCCCCAACTCCGGCGGAACAGCAGCACTCCGACGACAACAACGGCAATAAGCAAACCGCCGGCAATGATCAGCAGCGTCATATCCATAACATACCTCCCAACAGTGTAGTCTGCACTCTATAACTAACACGCGTTACGCGGTCGGTTCCAAACCAGGCATCTGCCTGGACAACCGGCCCGATGCGCCTCCGGCAGGCGAATCAGGCTTTCATCGGATGAAACGTCCGGTTTGAAGGTCCACCGCGTAACTCCTGTAACTAACACGAGTTACGCGGTGAGGGTTTGGACCACGAACACCACGACATGAGCGAAAAACGCGAAACGACCAATGCCGGCATGCAGCAGACGATCCCGGGTTTTGACGGGGGATATCGCCTCCG
>CAKZQX010000608.1 GCA_937141995.1 uncultured Chloroflexaceae bacterium
GCCAGGAGTCGTCGGTAGTGGGCTTCGGACTCGCGCAGCGCCGGCGGTGTCTGACGCAACCGTGGGGGGGAGGTATTGAACGGATCAGTCATTGAATCTGCCTGACTTGCGGTTGCTCGCGGCAATGCTTCTTCGGCTTCAGTCATGCGGTGTGCCGGAGGGGTCATCCGGGTATGTGGATGGCGATCTTCAAGCGGAGATGTATGTTGCGTATTATTCACGCTGTATCCCTTCTATGCGCGGCGTAAACTGCACCTGCACAGGCATGCGCCCGTCACCGAATCAGCGTTCGGCAGCGATGGTAATCCGACGATCGCTACCCCGGCAATCGCTCCAAACTTCACAAGCAACCGACTGTACGTTTAGGAGAAACAGCAGCGCTTAAGCGAGACTCCGGCATGAGTCCCATCGTACAGCGTTGTGTCGATGCGTAGTGAAATGCGGATCTCGCCCGAAAGAGCTATCTGCGACAACGGCAGCATCGATTGACGCGCCGGCATCCTTGATGATGAATTTTTTGCGGATCGTAGGGTATTCCTCCTACTATTGTTGCACGCGCAAGTAATATTGTCAAATATTGTTCTTGCGCGTACAATGATCTATCTTGCTCCTCAGCGGGCCGGGTTCTCCAGTTCTGACTGCCTCTCCGCACTCATCTCCGTCGTCGCAGGTGCCGATTGCTCTGCCGTGTCCGCCGCCCGCGCATCCTCAGCTCTGTCTGCCGGTACCGGCTCCGTCCAGGGACGCGTGCCTAGATGATTAAGCAGCAGGGCAACCGCACCCCCCAGCATCAGCAGCAGGCTGATAAGTTGCGCCACCCGTAGCGGCCCCAGGTAGAGGCTGTCGGTACGCAACCCTTCGATCCAGACACGACCCAGTGAGTAGTAGATCGCATAGAGAAACAGGAGATCACCCGGACGCAGTCGTCGCTGTGCCGGGGGAGCCGCGCGGCCAAAGCGCCGATCCGCCAGGAGTAGCAGTCCGACACCGATCAGGTTCCAGATCGACTCGTACAAAAAAGTGGCGTGAAATAGCGTATTGGGTGGGTAGCGTAGCAGATCATTGTAGGGTGGCAGCCGGTGCGCCGCATCGATCTTCACCCCAAACGGCAGATCGGTCGGTGTGCCATAGGCTTCCTGGTTAAAGAAATTTCCCCAGCGCCCGATACCCTGCGCCAGCAAGAACCCCGGAATACAGGTGTCCGCCCAGTCCCAGAAGCGGATCTTGTGATAGCGCGTGTAAAGCAACGCCGAGAGAATCCCGCCGATAATCGCGCCATGAATGGCGAGTCCGCCTGTCGTCAGATTGATCATGCGCAGCGGATCACCGGCAAAGCGTTCCCACTCGAAGGCCACATAGTAGATCCGCGCGCCGATAATGCCCATAATCAGCCCCAGCATCAACTGGTTCCAGACATGATCGGGATCATAGTTGCGTCGTTGCGCGCGCCGCGTCACCAGCCAGGCCGCCAGCAGTGCGCCGGTCATAATCAGCAGACCATACCAACGCACCGCCAGCGGAATGCCAAAAATAACGGTTCTGAATAAAAAGGGATCATCAGGTGGATAGAGTTCCATCGTATGTACCTTACCTCTGTGAATTGTGCAGTGCCATGCCCGGCATGAGGTAAAGTTATGCTTCACCTCATGCCGGGCATGGCTCTAGAAAGATGTGTCGTACACCTATCCGTGACGAAGGGACATGGTACGCCTGATCGGAGGGGCTGTCAATGAACCATGTACGCGGTGGCCGACCAAATCGGACGTTTGATCAGCCAAAAAGCAGACAGCGCCTGCGGCAGTATATGGATGGGCATAATTCGCCGGAACCGCCGGTTCAGACCTCATTTTTGTGCGCGGACATATGCGCTCGTGGGTTACGTATCATGTCCATCGCCTTTCGGGTCAGTGACCGCGTAACTCCTGTCACTATAGCAACCTTTGTTGTCGTACCGCCGGATGAACGTTGAAATGTTCATCCGGACATCCGCCGGATCGGAGCCCCGGTTTCAGCCGGATCAGACGTTTTGGGCCGTATGCCGCGGTCCCGGCAGGCATGCACCGGCTCAAGCCGGGACTCCAGTGAGGTATCTATCCGGGCTATAGTTTCAACATTCATCAGGCGGTTGGAAGCGAATTCCGCAGAATCAGGTCACAACCACGGTAGGATTGCTATGGTCCGCTGCTGACACTCACCCCCAATTGCCGCGCTGCGTGGCGTTACATTGCCGGCGTTTCCCCGCTCCGTATTTCCCTTTGCAGAAATCCATGGCTTTGGAAAGCCATAAAACGCAATCCGTAAAGGCACAATGGCCGTTTAGGGCTTTGTTATCAGCCAGGGGGCTTGACATATACTGTATACTGCATTGGGAAGGGATCCGTCGTTGCGCTCACTTGTGTGCTTCAGTAGTTTTACTTGAATTGAGGAGGATCTGCACCGATGCAGAAGACAGATTTTATCAAGGCGGTGGCTGAACGAACCGGTGTTTCGCAAAAAGAGACGAAACAAGTTATCGATGCGGCGCTCGATATTATTGCGGAGACCCTGGCGAAAGGCGAAAAGGTGACGCTGACCGGTTTTGGTACGTTTGAAGTCCGGGATCGTCAGGCACGCGAAGGAGTCAATCCACAAACGCGCGAGAAGATCCATATTCCGGCCACCCGGACGCCCGGTTTCAGTGCCAGCAGCACCCTCAAGGACTCGGTGAAGGGGTAGGACCGCACCAGGCATTTGTGTCAACGGTTGCAGCGAGGTCGCGGTGCCAGGCCAGTGCCTGAGCGTTTCCTGCGCGCTTCTTCCTGGGGGCCGGCACCAGACTCCTGCTTTATCCGCACAGGGGAGCGCCTGTATGGTTCTCCTCTCTGGGTTGTTTTCTGGATTGTTTCGCGGTTGCGATCTGCTAGAAACAGATTGTAACCGCTGTGTGGTTGTGCGCGGGCCATCAGGAAACCTTCCTCAGCTTTCCCCCTGATCGTGGTTAACGTGGAACGGATGCTATTGCTGCGCTCATCGTCTGGTCGCAGTTGTGTATGTCTGCCGGGAAAAACACACCGCTCCATTTCCAACTGACAAGATGAAAGCGGTCTTCGCCCCGCCGCCGGCGCAATGTTCTTCCGCGTCAGGGACCGTGTAACGCATATATGTTAGAGTATCCAATGAAAAGATGAGTTGTTTGTGAATTATAAACAAACCGTAATCCCCTTCATAACCCGCTCTTTATCCTGACTTAGTTAAAACTTAACATTGGCTGGCTATGCTACACCTGCGATACCGCCCTGGATCCGGTAGTACCTGGATAAATGTGTGTTGCCGCCCCGTTGCGATAACACATAGCTTTGCATGCGACAGAGTGTTGTCAGGCACCAGGCATTGTGCCCGGTGTCCGGAAGGCTGCGTGCCGCGCAGTTGCGATCCGTGGTGCAGGCGTTTATCCTGAGGCTACAGGGTGTGGGGAGCATGCACATTGTAGTTGTTCTGGCGAGTAGTGGGAGCAGAGATCTAAGAGCCTGTCTGAAAAGGGTTGGTCATGGGGCTACGGCCCCGGAGCGGGAGTCCCGGCTTCAGCCGGTTCCGGCCACACACCGGCTGAAGCCGGGACTCCTGGGGCGCTGTCCGGTGTCTCAGAGCACTTCCGCTGACACATCGCCACCGGCATTGTCGGTAACCGGGACTCCTGGGGCGCTGTCCGGTGTCTCAGAGCACCCCGCATGCCGTGTGACCGACGCGAATCATCTTTTCAGACAGTCTCTTATATATCGCTAACGCTACGCTAACACGCCCGTTAACACCGGGGTGCTACGCTACAGTCAGACAAAACGACGT
>CAKZQX010000609.1 GCA_937141995.1 uncultured Chloroflexaceae bacterium
TCCGGGACCGACTTAGAGCGCACGGTGAGTAACCGGGACACGCTGCGCCGGCAGTGGGAAGAGATCTGGGACGTGGCTGAGAAGGACCAGTCCGGGCAGCAGCCGGGGAAGACGATTGTGTTTGCACTGTCGCAGGAGCATGCGCTGCGGCTGGCCGAGGTGTTTGCGGAGATGTATCCCCAGTTCCCCGGCCTGGTCAGCGTGATTACCTCTAAGTCGAACTACAAGCGGCTACCACTCAACCAGTTCAAGCGGGAGAATCGTCCGCGGATTGCGATCACGGTGGATCTGCTGGAAACCGGGGTGGATGTGCCGGAGACGGTCAATCTGGTGTTTATGAAGCCGGTGCAGTCCTACATCAAGTTATGGCAGATGATCGGGCGCGGTACCCGCAGCCAGGCGGCCTGCAAGCGGCTGGATTGGTTACCGGAGGGGACGAAGCAGCGCTTTCTGATTATGGACTTCTGGGAGAATGATTTTGAGAAGGCCCCGGAGACGGAGGCTACTCAGAGCCTGCCGGTGCTGGTGACACTGTTCAATATCCGGCTGAAGCTGCTGGAGCAGCATCTGAATAACCAGGGGTTGCCGGAGTGCCGGCGTATCATTGCGGACCTGCGGGCGCAGATTGCGCGCATCCC
Organism: uncultured Chloroflexaceae bacterium; assembly: GCA_937141995.1. Classification (GTDB taxonomy): domain Bacteria; phylum Chloroflexota; class Chloroflexia; order Chloroflexales; family Chloroflexaceae; genus CAKZQX01. The sequence continues at coordinate 639 of CAKZQX010000609.1, forward strand.
CATCGAGACCTTTTCGGTGAAGAAGATCTATCCGCAGATCGAACAAGCGTGGGACGATGGCTTCTGGCGCTGGCTGACGCTCTCGAAGCTGAGTTTCCTGCGGATGAAGGTCGGGCCGCTGTTGCGCTATGTACCGGGGGTGGATGTGGATGCCGCAACCTTCACCAGCAAGGTGGAGCGGCTGAAGCTGCAACGCATAACCGGCAAGGATACCAACGCAACCGTCCAGTCTATCGCTGAGGATGTGAGCCGCCTGCCCGATTTTGTCTTTAATGACCCGCAGCGCGGGCCGATTACCCGCCTGGCACTTGCGCCGGAGCAGATGCAGGCAGCAACGCCCGAGCAGTTAGACCAGGTGGTTGATCTGCTGGCGGATCAGATGAAGAACCGGCGCGATAAGCCCAACCCCTTCCTGCTGCTTGATCTGCCGGATATGATTGATATGCGCGGCTATATCCTGCTGCATGGCGGTAGCGAGCCGGTGTATGTTGACGAGTATCGTCGCCGGGTGGATGAGCGGGTGTTTGAACTGGCCGCCGGCCATCCCACGATTGCCGCGATTGAGCGCGGCGAGCCGGTGAGTGATGCCCAACTGATCGCTCTGGAGCGCACGCTACGCCAGGAGTTGGGCGGCAAAGGGCTGGAACTGTCGGAGGATAATGTCCGCCGCGCCTATGGCATGAAGGTGGGCAGCCTGATGGAGTTCCTGCGCCAGGTCTGGGAGATCACGGGCATTCCCGATTACCAGGAGATTGTGGATCGCCAGTTTGAAGCCTATATCACCGGGCATGCCTTCAACGCGAACCAGATCAAGTTTCTGCGCACGCTCAAGACTGTGCTGGCGCGCAAGCGGCGGCTGCACCTGGCCGACCTGTATGACCCGCCGCTGACCAGTTTTGGCGCGGATGTGGCGGATCGCTGGTTTACCGAGGCCGAACGCGCCGATATTTTGACCTTCGCTGAGACATTGCGTGTGGTAGGAGAGGAACGTGCTGACTGACCCGAAACTCCGCTCCCAGGTGGATCAGCTCTGGGACAAATTCTGGACAGGGGGACTGTCCAACCCACTGGATGCGATTGAGCAGTTTTCCTATCTGCTGTTTTTGAAACGCCTGGACGAGAGCGAGGATCGCCGCGAGAAGCAGGCCCGGCGGCGCAACCAGCCCTTTGTGCCGCGCATTCCGGTCGAGATGCGCTGGAGCCACTGGCGCAACTTCCAGGCAGAGCCGGCGCTACGGCATCTGAAGGAGCAGGTGTTCCCCTGGTTCCGCGAACTGGGGGACGCGGAAAGCTCCTTCACGCGCTATATGAGCAACGCCGAATGCAAGATCAACAAGCCATCCCTGCTGATTGAAGCCTGCACCATCATTGATCAGATGCAGATATCGGCGCAGAACCAGGATGTGCAGGGCGACCTGTACGAATACCTGTTGAGCAAGCTAAATACCGCCGGACGCAATGGGCAGTTTCGTACGCCACGCCACATCATTCGCATGATGGTGCAGATGATTGACCCGCAGCCGGGGGAGCGGATTGGCGACCTGGCGGCGGGCACCTGTGGCTTCCTGGTGAATGCCTATGAGCATATCCTGGCGCAGCACACCTCGCCGGAGATCCTGGAGTATGACGCGGCGGGGCAACCGCATAACCTGGTGGGCGACCGGCTGACCGAGGAGCAGCGCCACTTCTTGCAGAACGGAGCCTTTCGCGGCTATGACAACGACTCCGGCATGACCATGCTGCGCATCGGCTCGATGAACATGATGCTGCACGGGATCGAGTCGCCGCGCTTCTTCTATGATGACACGCTCTCGAAGGCGTTTACCGAGCGGCGTGAATATGATGTTATCCTGATGAATCCGCCCTTCAAGGGCGCAGTGGATAAGAATGATCTGGGGGATGAGCTGCTTGACAGCACCGGCAAGTCGGAACTGCTCTTTCTGCACCTGATCCTGCGGGCGCTGGATATGGGCGGGCGGGTGGCGGTGATTGTGCCGGACGGGGTGCTGTTTGGCACCAGCAAGGCGCATATCGAGACGCGCAAAAAGATTATCGAGAGCAACCGGCTGGATGGCGTGGTGGCAATGCCGGGGGGCGTTTTCAAGCCCTACGCCGGGGTCTCGACGGCGGTGCTGCTCTTTACCCGTGGCGCACACACCAAGCGCATCTGGTTCTACGATATGGACCACGATGGCTTCTCGCTGGACGACAAGCGGCAGCCGGTGCCGGAGAACGACATCCCCGACATCCTGGAATGCTGGCGCAACCGGACGAAGCCGGAGTTTGCGGCAGCGCGTCAGACTCGCTGGGACGCATTGAAGGCCGAGCTTGGGCCATTGAAGGCGGAACGGCTGCGGCTGGAAGCGGAGATCAACCGGCTAACCTTCGAGAGCGTGATCGCGCCAGAGGGTGACACCCATGCCAGCACCGCGCTGGAAGCGGCCCGGCAGCAGGTAAGCGAACTCCAGGCACGCATCACCCCGCTCCAGGCGCAACTCAACCAGCTCTCGCGCCAGTTCTGGGTGACAAAAGTTCAGGTCGCCGCCAACAAATACGACCTGTCGGCCAGCCGCTACCGCCGGCTTGAGCAGGACGAAACGTACTACGAGCAGCCACGGGTGACACTGGAACGCCTGCTACGGCTGGAACAGGTGATAGCGGAGGAAGTATGGGAGTTAAAAACCCTTTGCGATTGAGGTCATTTTGATATGCGACTTGATATGTCTCAAAACCCACCAATAAACTGGCAATGGGTATCAGTTGGAGATATTTGTAGTGCTATCCGTGGAGTAACATTTCCTGGTGGTGAAGGCACACAAGAACCAGGTAAGGAGCGAGTTGCATGTTTGACAACCAGCGGTGTTCAGGAAGAAGTGAACTGGACCTCACGCCGCTTTATACTTAAAAGTCGAGTCACGGACCAAAAACAGATTCTTCGTCCTGGCGATATTCTTGTATCAACTGCGAATAGTAAGGAACTTGTTGGAAAGTCTTGTTTAGTTGAGATCTTACCCTTCGAATGCACGTTCGGTGCGTTTGTGACAGTTCTACGTCCGAATGATCAAGTGCTTCCGCACTTCTTGGCGAGGCTCATGCAGACCAGGAAATTTATGGACTTTTGTTATACTAATTCCTCTAACACAACCAACATTTCTAATCTCCGAACGACCGAACTCCTTGACCT
>CAKZQX010000610.1 GCA_937141995.1 uncultured Chloroflexaceae bacterium
GTCAAACTACGCCGGATTTCTGGAGGGCCAGACCAGTGCCGAGCATCCGGCGCGAATCAGCGGCGCGGAACTCTACACCGAGGGTATGTATCCTTACCTGGTTGTCACACCCGGCCTGGTCCGCCCGGCGGCGCAGGTCTACGGCATGCTGATGACGTTACGTCCCGAAGTCTATGTCACTGCCCTGGCCCGGGTTGATGGCCTGGAAGATTATATCGCGGGCAACCCAAACAACTGGTATGAGCGAATTAAGCACCCGGTACAGACTGACAATAGCAAGGTTACGGCGTGGATCTATGTTGCCGGGCCATCAACGCTGGCAGCTATTCGGGCAGGCCGGTTTCGCAAAATTCCGGGTGAAGTATGGAGTCAACAGGTTTCATGACACGCGTTACGCGATTTTCTATCCGGTGCCTGGGATGCGCCTCCGACCGGGTGAAAGAAGACCACTTTTTTCGGAATGTTTTGGCCGAAAAGAAAACAAGTACCATGCGGCCACAGGCGAATCGGGCGTTCATTCAGGCAACCGTCCGGTTGGGAACCGACTGCGTAACTCATGCGAATCACACGCGTTACGCGGTCGTTGACCCGGAAGGAAATCTCGCCGCCGGCAGGGTGGAAGATTCCATGCTTGTTCATAAATAATGTTACACATTGTGTAACATTATTTATGAACAAGAACAAAAGAGTACCATGCTGCCGCAGGCGAAGCGTGCTTCCAGCGGGTGAAACGTCTGGTTTGCATGGTACCCGCGTAACGCGTGGTAATTATCGGCACAAAATAATACGCATCGGTTAGCACTCACAGCAGAGATGTAAGGTAAACACATGGAAGTGATACACACAATCAGCGCCTTTCGCCAGGCACGCGCCCAACAGGGGCAACTGGGACTTGTGCCGACAATGGGCTATCTGCACGCGGGACATCTCAGCCTGGTTGAATGTGCCGGGAGCGAGTGTACTGCGGTCGCCGTCAGTATCTTTGTTAACCCGACGCAGTTTGGCCCCAATGAAGATTTTGCAGATTACCCGCGTGATCTGGAACGCGACCTCAACCTCCTACGTACAGCAGGGGTAGATCTGGTCTTTGTGCCCGACGTAGCCGAGATCTACCCGGAAGGATTTAGTAGCGCGATTGAAGTTACTGGTGTCACCGAGATGCTGGAAGGTGTGGCGCGGCCCAGCCATTTTCGGGGGGTTGCCACGGTCGTCGGCAAACTCTTCAACATTATTCAGCCGACGTGCGCCTATTTTGGGCAGAAAGATGCCCAGCAGGCGGTGGTCATCCGCAAGATGGTGCGCGATCTGAACATGCCGGTCGAGGTTATCGTCGCGCCGACTGTGCGTGAGCCGGATGGACTGGCGTTGAGCAGTCGCAACTGGTATCTTACGCCGACGGAACGCGAAGCAGCAACAGTGCTGCATCGGGCGTTGACTCACGCACAGCAGCAGTATACGGCGGGTGTGCGCGACGGCGCAGCGCTGCGGGCCACCATGCGCGCCATCCTCGACGCGGAGCCGCTGGCGCGCACCGAGTATGTCAGCGCCGCCGACCCACTGACGCTCCGGGAACTTGATCAAGTGGGCGAACGCGGCGCGCTGCTGTCGATGGCGGTACGTATTGGAAAAACCCGGTTAATTGATAATGTTATTTTGAAATAGAGGCATAGCACTTGCTTGCATAAATACAGTAGGGTAGCGTTAAAATTTAGACAGGAGTTACGTGGTCACTCGGTCAAACGTCCGGTTTGGATCTTAACCGCGTACGTCGTGTCATGTAACAGGAGTTACGCGGTCGGTTCCAAATCAGATGTTTATCTGGATGAACAGCCCGATTCGCCTCCGGCGGGGCGGAGGATTCCATGCTTTTTCACAAAACATTTGCACAACGTGCGAATGTTTTGTGAAAAAGATAAAACAGTGCCATGCTGCCGCAGGCGATTCTGCTTTCAGGTCCGGCACCAGGATGGAACAGGTCGCACCGCGTGAGTCCTATAAGAGATAAGTGAGGACTGAATATGGCATCACCACAAGAAGTATCGGTCGGGTTGGTACAGATGCGCTGTACTGCCGATCCCGAAGAAAATATGCGGAAGGCGCTGGCAGGCATCCGGCAGGCTGCCGACCGGGGCGCGCAGGTTGTCTGCCTGCAAGAGTTGTTTCGCTCGCTCTACTTCTGTCAGAGCGAGGATTATGACAATTTTGCGCTGGCCGAGCCGATCCCCGGCCCCAGTACGGAAACCCTCAGCGCAGTGGCCGCCGAACTGAATGTCGTCATTGTCGCCGGCCTGTTCGAGAAGCGCGCCGAGGGTATTTACCACAACACCGCCGCTGTGCTGGATGCCGACGGCCGGTATCTGGGCAAGTATCGCAAAATGCACATTCCCGACGACCCGCTCTACTACGAGAAGTTCTATTTTACGCCGGGCGATCTGGGCTTTAAGGTCTTTCGCACGCGCTACGCCAATATCGGTGTGCTGGTCTGCTGGGACCAGTGGTACCCCGAGGCGGCCCGACTGACGGCGCTGCGGGGCGCGGATCTGCTGGTCTATCCCACGGCGATTGGCTGGCATCCCGGCGAGAAAGATACGCACGGTGGGGCGCAGCATAGCAGTTGGGAAGTGATCCAGCGCTCGCACGCGGTCGCCAATGGCTGCCACGTCGTCAGCATTAATCGGACGGGCCACGAGGGCGACGCCGACGGCGGGATCGAGTTCTGGGGCCAGAGCTTTGTGGCCGATACCAGCGGTCAGGTGCTGGCGCGCGCCGCCGTGGATCGGGAGGAGACCCTGGTTGTGTCCTGCGACTTGAGCCGCACTGCAACTGCGCGCACGCACTGGCCCTTCCTGCGTGACCGCCGTATCGACGCCTATGGTGAGCTTACCCGCCGCTATATTGATGAAGAGTGATGCCGCAGGCGTCTGCATAATAACCACACCATCACCCGAGAACGCAGAGAACAAAACGCTACGTGCAATTGTATCTCTGCGTTCTCGGCGTCTCCAGGTTTCCCGTGTGAAAGGCAGGTTCGTTGTCGTAGCCGATGTGCGCTGTTCCGGTTTCTGACCGCCTCTCCGTTAGCTTCCCCATCCTTGTTCCTCACTCAGGCAGATGTGTGTAACAAAACCTGTCTCTTTTCTGTCCATTTCCTCGCTTGAATTCTTTGTGTACAATCTCTACACTAAGTTCAGACATAGTACTACGAAATGCACCACACCATGGTATAGGTAAAAATATTATTTAAATTAGCTTGCGTGAAGCTAAAACGTATCAAAGTTATTTCGGTTGAGAATGTACTTTTTTATGTCACTAACCATAACAAACGTATGTATATCTGTTATAACAGCTTTATCGCTACTTTAGCTATCACATGGAATTACTTTTTGCCAGAAAATATAGAGCACGCGAAGCCAGTACATTCATTAACACGAAATTGTCATTCTCAGATGTTTATTTTTTGTAAAATCAGTGCAATATTTAGAACTTACCCTGTATGGTAATTCTACGGAAATACGTATCTGCTACACTGCGAATGATCTCGCACGACATTTGCACGCAATTGAAACCGAGCAAACATTGTTCTCAGCCGGGGAACACTGTTTGTCCCCGGTTCGACCGAAACCATGACATACGCTACGCTACCGCCGGTCACGACCAGACACCCGGTCACACAAACCGCGCTGACTACGTATGGTTTCGGCGAAGAGAGGAGGTGATACCGTAATCCGGACGACAGCACCATCGACAATCGGACGCAAGTACTCACTATGGGAACGACAATCACCGATGCGCACATAACGGCACATTAAATTATCACATCGCACTAATTACACAGACAAGCAACTACCAGAGACACCCAGACATCATAGCAAGGAAGGTTGGTACCAATGCAACAATTACGTCTTCGCAACTATGCCATACGGCTGGTCATCCTCCTGACCGTCGGCAGCCTCATCCTGACCGGCCTGCTGCTGACCCCCCCGGCGCGGGCGGCCGGCACCATTACCGGCGTGGTCTTCCGTGACTTCGACGCCGACGGCTTTCGCGCCGCCGG
>CAKZQX010000611.1 GCA_937141995.1 uncultured Chloroflexaceae bacterium
CCCCGGCGCTGACGGCATAGAGCGGTTGCTCGAATCCATCGGCGACCAGTTCCAGGTCAATGGTCAGACTCTCCAGATTGGGAATACCGGCGGCGGGCGGATCGGTTGGAGCGGGCGGAACGGTACCGGCCGGTAAGGCCGTAGCGGGCGCGGTGGTTGGTGCAACGATAACTGGGCCATTTGTGTCGGAAGTGGTTATAACCGCATCCGAATTGCAGGCTGCCGGCAGCAGGCAACCGCAGAGGAGCATAACAAGTGTACGTATAGTTTTCCTTTTCACCAGGATTCCTCATTCTGTTCGATATGGCACGAGTTCCGTGGTGGGAGTACATGTCTGATTTGTACACCCACAAAGGTTATCGTCGCCTGCGGCAGCATGGTATATTTGTGAAACAAGATCGATTCTTCCGCCTTATCCGATAACAGTGTCCCCGGCAGAATCGGTCTCTATTCCCCTGTTTTGTGTTCTCGACTGCTGTAATAGCATACCATGGCTCAGTGGTTACGACGCGCGAAAGCGGATGAGGATCGGGTGAAAAGGATGTTACCAGCGGCGATGAATACCTGAGGGTGAGCAAGCGGCAGCATGGCTGCCGCGCTCCAGATGCTGAACCGGCCATCACTCACACTACTCGCTAACCTCCGGCAACTGCAAAAAGATAGCGACGATATCGGGATCAAACAGGATCCCTGCCTGCTCGCGCAGGTAGGCGCGAGCCATCGCCCGGGACCAGGCCGCCCGGTAGGGGCGGTCGGAACAGAGGGCATCCCACACATCGACAACTGCGAAGATGCGCGCCGCCAGCGGAATCGCATTCGCCTTCAGGCCATGCGGATAGCCGCTACCATCCCAGCGCTCATGATGGTAGTAGGGGATATCCAGCGCGGGCGTGAGAAACGCAATCGGCGCGAGTAACTCGTAAGCATAGACCGGATGCTGGCGCATCAACTCCCACTCCGCTGCCGTGAGCGGGCCGGGCTTGAGCAGCACTGCATCGGGAACGCCCATCTTGCCAATGTCGTGCAGTAAGGCTCCCCGGCGAATATGATCCTGATCGGCGGGATCAATGCCCAGCACATCTACCAGACGCATGGTCAACACTATCACCCGTTGGCTATGTCCTTCCGTCTCCTGATCGCGCAACTCCAGGGCACGCGACCAGCCTGCCAGGGTGTCATCGTACGCTCGCATGAGATCGGTGTACAACTGCGCATTCGTAATTGCTATTGCGGTCTGATCAGCCAATCCCTGCAGCAGAGTCAGTTCTTCTGAGGTAAATGTGCGTTCGCTGCCACGGGTCGCAATATTGAGTGCCCCAACCATATTATTTCCGTGCCACATGGGGACGATCACGAGTGTCCGTAGATCCATTTGCTGATGCATGGTATTATTCGGACGATGCGGATGTTGCCGCACATCGGGGATAACGATAACCGGCCCATACCGCTTGATAAGAGCATCCAGGTTAGAGCGTGGTGTCGGAATGAATTGGCCGGCAATGCCCGGTGGTATCCCCACTGCAGTGACAAACGACAGATGATTGTGGACCGGATCATAAAGCTGGATAACTGCCACCGGCACCTTCAAAACATTCACACTCTCCTGGCAGATTGTCATCAAGACGGCGTCCAGATCAAGGTGACTGTTGACGCGAGAGGCAACCCGCACCAGTGCCTGAGAATGCTGTTGCGAGGGGTTGGGCCGGGGGGAGGAAGTGACGGTTTCAACCAGCGTCAGGCCGGCTTCCCAGTTTACGACCAGATTCTTACCGCGCTGCTTGGCCGCCCGCAACGCCTGGTCGGCACACTCGATCAATGTTACCAGTTCTGTCGGTTGCGCGG
>CAKZQX010000612.1 GCA_937141995.1 uncultured Chloroflexaceae bacterium
GGGGAGGCGTGCCAGTGCGGGGGCCGGGTGTAATCGCCGGGGTCTGGTGTTGTAGCTTATGGTTGGCCCGCACCGCCTGCCAGAACGCTGAGGGAGCCCGGTCCAATTCAGGCATATGCGTTACTCCAGTGTAGCCGGTTGCTTATACACAAGAAAATTACCCATCACCAGAACATCGATCCCGCTGTTGAGAAAACAGTTCACCGCATCAACCGGCGAGCAGACAATCGGTTCGCCCTGCACATTAAACGATGTATTGACCAGGCAGGGCACCTCGGCTTTATCGCCGAACACCTTGAGCAGTTTGTAGAGTTTGGGGTTCTGCGCATAGGCGACGGTCTGCAGCCGCGAGGTGCCGTCCATGTGAATAGCACCCGGAATTTTATCGCGGAATGCCGGTTTCACCGGAAAGACAAAGGTCATGTAGGGCGAGGTTTGCTTCTTGCCCATCTCAAAATAGGTATGCACCTCTGACTCAATCAGCACCCCGGCAAACGGCCGAAACGCCTCGCGGTATTTGACCTTCATATTCAGAAAGTCTTTCATATCGTCAAACGCCGGGTTAGCCAGGATGCTCCGGTTGCCCAGCGCGCGCGGGCCATACTCCATGTTGCCCTGGAACCAGCCGACAACCTTCTTCGACATCAACTCGTCGGTCACGATCTCGAGCAGGCGCTCCTCGGGCAGTTCCTTAAAGCGCAGGCGATCGGATTGGGCTTCGAGCGCCCGCACGATATCCTGATCGGAGTAGCATGGACCCAGATAGGGCGTGATCACCTGGGTATCGGCAAAGACCTTTTCCTGGTAGAAGGGATAGAAAGCTGCGCCGATAGTCACCCCGCAGTCATTCGCGGCAAAGCCGACATGCACATCCTCAAAGCGCGAGTTTGCCAGCACTTTGCTGTTATTTACACAGTTGAGCGCAACCCCACCGTCCAGGATAAGATTGGTACAGTTGGATTTCTGCTCCAGCGTCTTGATCTGATGCGCAATGGCCCGCTCGGTCAACGTCTGAATAAAGTAGGCAACATTTTTGTCATTTTCATCGCTACGCGGACCAAAGAAATCCTCGTAGAAGCGGTAGTATGCCAGGATATTGCCGGCGTTATTCTCGACACGGAGCCGGTACTTGCCATCGGGGAGCAACTCGATAACCCGCTCATAGTCATACTCCGGCGGATCCTGGACAAACGAGCTTAAGGCCATCACCTTATACTCGTCGCTGTTGGGGGTGAAGCCCAGGTAGCGAGTGACATTGGCATACAGAATCCCCAACGAGTTCGCCAGCCCAACCGAAGACTCGGGCCAGATCGTGTAGTCGTTCCGGTCAATCGTACCCATGATCGAGGAGAGCAACTCGGCGCGACCATCGGTGATCAAAAAGGCGCTCTCCTCCATCCCGGAGGCAAAAAAGCCGGTCATCACATGCGCCAGATGGTGCGGCACAAAGACAAACTGCTCCAACCCAACATCGGCCTTCAAGGAGCGATTGAAATCTTCAACCACCCGCGACGGCGCGATCAGGTTAGCGTAGAGATTGCGCAGATCGTTGAACCGCTGAAACTTCTCCTCCAGCGTGCCGGGGCCATGAAACATCTGCCCGAAGATCTCGCTCATCATCGCGTCGGTGTAGTCCCATGGGAAGGCGATGTAGTTCACATCGGCCAGGGTAACACCACAGGCGCGCAGGCAGTAGTCAATGGCGTTTTTCGGGAAGGTCGAGGTCTTTTTGATCCGGTTGAAGCGCTCTTCTTCCGCCGCCGCCACCAGAACGCCGTCTTTGAAAATCGCCGCTGCGGCATCATGCCCGATCAGCCGGTTGCGATCCCGGCCGCGCCGGCCCATATAGGCATCAAAATACGTGGCTGCATGGCTAAACCCGTTGTACCCAAGAACGATCATCATGCACCTCGCCCAATGGCATCTGTGTAATAGCCGGCGGGAAACTTCTCGGTAATCAGCATTATCGGGCGCCGCTGGGATAACACCCGGTAGGTGCGACAGAGCAGTCGGTCCAGCGGATGGATATCAAAGTAGGGGGCTAACGGCCCGGCCGGCTCCTGATAGGTCGTGGTAATTTCCTTGAAGGTTTCGACCTTATGCTCCAACCAGAGCTTGCCGATAGGCTCCTGCGAATGCGTCAGGCGTTCCCGGAAGCCCGGCTCCAGGCGCTCCGGCGCGATCAGCGACTCGGCGTAGAGCCAGTTGCGCCGGCTGACCTTGCCCTGCAGCACGATCCGCCGCTCGATCAGATCACTTCCCGGTTGCAGATCCAGGAGCCAGAGCGCATCCGTGTCCACCTCGGAACGTGTCTCTTCCGCGATTTTTATAACGTGAAGTTTCTCACCCACATAGGTTTCCAGGATATTTGTGAGTGTGCCGTCTGTTATGAGGAGAACCTGCTGAAACAGGCTCAAATCGGCCAGGTGCAGCGCTGTTTTTGCAGGTATTAGTTCAGCCGAAACCGGTTTCAACATGGTCACTCCATTTCCATCAGGCGCTTCGCCAGGCTCTTGCCGCTGTAGTCACCGTACAAGATCCCTTTGTGCGTCAACCTGATTTCATCCTCCGTCAGGGTAATAAAGCCCTTTTCTTGCAGATCCGCTAATGTATCGGCACACAGGGTTTCGAGTTTGAACCCATAGCGGCTCTGGAAGCGGCGCAGATCAAAGCTGACCAGCTTCATGCCCAGAACGACCTCGCGGATCATGGCATCCAGGCAGGTCAGATGATGGCCGCGCGTGACCGGCAACTGATCTTCGGCCAGCAGCGCCATATATTTCTGCTCATCATTACTATTCTGGAAGAGGTAGTTGCCCAGCTTGCCAAAGGCGGACGTGCCGAAGGCATAGCAGTCATCGCCCAGGAAGGTGCTGGTCGCATATTTCTGCTGATACTGACCACATTTGGAAAAGGTGAAAAAGCTCCAGGGATAATAATCTGCCTGCGTCAATTCACCAATGGCATAGTCCATAAAGATCAGTTCCTGGTCGTCATCCGGCAGATCCAGGGTGTTGTTCCGGACCTCTTTGTAGTATGGCGTGTTCGTGTACAACTCCGTTTTGTAAACGGTAATACTCTGCACCCCGCTTTCGATGGCCCGGTTCACACTGTATTCCCAGGTTTCGCGCGTCTCCTCAGCCAGGCCGCTCATCAGGTCAATATTGACCGCCACATCCATCGTCCTGACGATATCGATGGCCCGGAGCACTTTCTTCTCATCGTCCAGCCGGTTAGAGCGTTTAATGATCCCTTCGTCAAAGGATTGCACGCCCATGCTGACGCGATTGACGCCCAGGCGCTTCAACAGATCGGCCTTCGCCTGCGTAATCGTGACCGGCTCGGCCTCAACCGTGAACTCGGTTGCATCGCTCAGATTCAGGTTCCGCCGGATCGCTTCGATGACACGCTGCAACTGCGTTTCATTCAGCAGGCTGGGGGTACCGCCACCAAAATAGACTGAGACCACCGGCCGGTTCTGGAGTTGATAATAGTCTGTGGCGAGTTCGACTTCCCGGCACAGGGCATCTACATATTGATCAATGCGCTGGGCTTTATTTGTGCCGCGCAGGTTAATGGTTTTATAGTAACAGTAGGCACATTGCTGAATACAGTAAGGCGTATGCACATACACATTCAGCGGGCGGGTATCCGCCATCTCCGTGGCAGACAACTTCTTCCAGTGCAAAAAGTTCGGGTAGTTGGTGACAAATCCTTTGCGGGCAGGATCCCAGTAGGCAGTATCTTTCCTGGTATTGATCATGCTCGTTCCTTTCTGGAAATAAAACGCTGCTTCCCGGTCGGATCAGTTCTGGGGTACTTCCAACTTCGCCGAAACAAACTGCGCCAGCGTGGTGAGGTTCTGGAAGGGCTCCATGGTTAACTCATCCTCGGCAAACTGAAACCCAAAGTTCTCTTCAATCAGGGTGATAAAGGCCATAATGGCAATAGAGTCGAGCCCCAATCCCTCCTCAAACAGAGGTGTATCCGCCTGAATATCGTCGATCCGGATGTTCACATCAAGTTGCTCGGCAATAATCTGTCTAAGCTGGTCAATCGTTGATTCAATCATGGATTGCTCCTACTTGAGTTATCAAAGCCTGTCGATCAACCTTGCCACTGGGCAGTGTTGGCAGTAGATCAAGGATAAATATCTCGTCGGGAATAGCATAGCGGGGCAGGATGTCAAAACATTGGGTACGGATCTGCATAGCAGTGAGCTGTGTGCCGGGGTGCAGAACGCAGCAGGCGGCAAGATACTGACCGCGTTCCCGCTCGTCCGGGGTGGTCAAAACCACCACCTGCGCCACGGCTGCGATCTGCTCAATGGCGCGTTCAATATCGGCCAGCAAAACCAGATAGCCGTCGCGGTTGACGCTGTTGTCCGCCCGGCCAAGGATCCGGATCGATCCATCGGGAGAAAACGTTGCCAGATCACCGGTTTTGAACCAGGTCGCCGCCGCCGCTATCTCCTGCCCATAGTCATCAATGTAGGTTTCAAAGCCGTAGGGATGCCGGCAGTAGAGTTCATCCGTCCGGGGTGCGGCTGCCGCTGATGCCGACGCGTCCGGCTTTTCCCCCGCATCGAGTGCCGGCACATCGGCAGCGGGGGCGAGGGTGACACCCGCCAGCGGCCGCCCGATGGTGGTGGCGCGTAGCTCCAGAGCATCGGTCGGGGCGGCCGCAGAAACGGCCCCCAACTCGCTACTGCCGTACAGGTTGACCAGCGGCCCAAAGCGCTCATCGAAGGCGCGAATAATCTCCGCTTTGAGCCGGGCGCCCGCCGACACCGCTACCCTGTAGGTGCGGGCCCCCCCGCGCCGTTGCAACAGCATATCGCAGAGTGCCGGGGTCAAAAAAGCGGCCGTCGGCTTGAACTGCCGCTCGTGCTCCAGGTATTTCAACAGATGGGTATGTTCTTGCAGATCAATCGCAGCACCGGCAATGATGGCCGGCAGGAACCCCGCTCCCAGACCATACATGTGAAAAATGGGCACAGCAATGGTGACCCGATCCGCGCTAGTCAACTGAAAGCGCGCAACTGCGTTGCGCGCATTGGCAAACAACTGTTCATGGGCATGCACAACGATTTTGGCAGATCCCATACTGCCCGAGGTGCGCAGGTAGAGTTTTGCCCGAAGTTGCTCCGTGGCATGCGACTCTGCCTGATACTGCTCATTGGCGTTTATTGTTAAAAAGGTTGCCGGATGCAGGCTATCCGCTGAGATTTCTCTATCTGAAATTGGTTGTAGCGTTAACTGATATTGGCAGAATGCCGGTAATGGTTTACGATCGGTTAACTTTTCTTTATCGCTGGTGGGGGGCAGCAACATAAACCGATATTGCCGCTCGAAAAGATACAGCAGCGTCAGCGCACCGGGAACGGAATTTGTGCATTCCAGTGCGACGCAACTCGCGCCGGTTATTCCCTGTTCCCGCAAATAGCGATCAATCGCCGTGAGGAGAGTTGGTAGCTGTTGATATCGACAAGTAACACGTCCATCGGTTAAAAAATTGTTTTGTGAATGAATTGAACTGGCAACCTGGCTGATTATCGTTGCAAAAGCCATGATCATTACATCCATATTGCCGGATAGTATCTGGTTCATCCAAGTTCGCCGGATCATTGTATAATTCAAACGCCAAAAAAACGTCCAGCAAACGCCTGGAAACCGCCCACTTAGAGGCTGAGGCAATCAAGCTCCTGTGGGTAGCCGATGGGTTGGAGCATGGCGACGAGATGTAAATAGGTAGGTATAGCGACAAGCACAGGCCCGGTTTCTTTTCTCGTCATTGGGCCAGGTGCGAAAATTTCGCACCTGGCCTGCCTCATGGGGAGGAGCGGGTGACACGGTAGCGCGCTGTCGGCCAATCTCCTATGCTACAATCGGGTTGCTGATATTGTAGGTAAGATGTTACAGGAGTGGACAGCAACCATGAAAACGGAACAGATTGGCCTGCACCGCTTGCTGAACCAGCACATCGCAGGTGCGAAGTTCCAGAACCCTGCCGATGTTGTGCAGTGGATGGGCGCGATGCAGGCGCAGGATTATCACCAGGCGCTCTGGGCCATCGGCCTGCGAATGCACGCTGCGACGGTGGCCCGGGTTGAGCAGGCCATTGCAGCGGGGCAGATTCTCCGCACCTGGCCGATGCGCGGGACGCTCCATTGTGTGCCGCCCGACGATGCGAAATGGATGCTGAAGTTATGTGCTTCGCGGGTGCTGGCAGCGGATGCCCGCCGGATGGGGCAACTTGACCTGACGCCGGCAACAATGGAGCGCTGTCAGGCGGGGTTTGTCGCTGCCCTCA
>CAKZQX010000613.1 GCA_937141995.1 uncultured Chloroflexaceae bacterium
GACCCACTGCCACGACGACCTGGGGCTGGCGGTTGCCAACAGCCTGGCCGGGGTGCGTGCCGGTGCCCGCCAGATCGAGTGTACCATCAACGGAATCGGTGAGCGCGCCGGGAATGCCTCCCTGGAGGAGGTGGTGATGGCGCTGCATACCCGCGAACAGTTCTTTACCACCCGCAGCCGGATTAATACCCGCGAACTGGCCCGCAGCAGCCGTCTGGTCAGCTCGTTTATTGGTGTACCAATTCCGCCTAACAAAGCCATTGTCGGCGCAAACGCCTTCGCCCACGAGTCGGGCATCCATCAGGATGGTGTGCTCAAGAACCGCATGACCTACGAGATCATGAGCGCCGAGACCGTTGGACTGGATGGGAATGCGCTGATCCTGGGCAAGCACAGCGGCCGGCATGCCTTCCGCAAGCATATCGAGAAGCTGGGCTACTACCTCGAGGAAGAGGATCTGCAGCAGGTGTTTGTGCGCTTTAAGGATCTCTGCGACAAGAAGAAGTTTGTGGACGACCGCGATATCGAGGCGCTGATCGCGGGCGAGACGCAGCGCACGCCGGAGATCTACACCCTGGAGCATGTGCAGGTTACCAGCGGCACCGGCATGGCCCCCACTGCCACCGTGCGGCTGAAGGGACCGGATGGGCAGGTCCGCACCGACAGTGCCCACGGCACCGGCCCGGTTGATGCGGTCTACAAGGCGTTGAACCGGGTAATTCAGCGGCCCAACGAACTGATCGAGTTCTCGATCAAGGCAATTACCGAGGGTTTTGACGCCGTGGCGGAAGTCACTGTCCGCCTGCGCGAGCAGGGTGCGCCTGAGGCAGAGCAGGCTGAGGGCGATGAGCGGCGGCGCGGCTTGCAGATCTTCAGTGGCTACAGCGTCAATACCGATACGATTGTCGCCGCAGCCGAGGCTTACATGGGCGCGCTGAACAAGATGCTGGCCGCGCGCGATGAGCGCCTCAAGGCCGAAGCTGCCGCCTATGCCGCCGGGTACGATCAAGATCCGCCGCTCTATGCGGTTGATGTGTTTGGCCGCAGCAGAACAGAACCGTAGGAGCACTAAATGTTCCATGATGCGTGGCTGCCGGGTACGACAGTCATGCGTCATGTGTTTACACCATGATGATGCAAACAATTGCCTACCTGGGACCGCCGGGCACCTTCAGCGAAGAAGCCGCCATTGCTCTGGCAACTGCCCAACCCGATGTGGTTTATCTGCCGTTGAGTAGTATTCCGGCGGTGGTAACCGCTATCGAAACCGATGCGGCTACGGTTGGGGTTTTGCCTATCGAGAATATGCTCGAAGGCAGCGTCAACTTCACCCTGGATCTGCTCATCCACGAGACGAATCTGCGCATCGCCGGCGAAATTGTGATTCCGATCCGTCAGTACCTGGTCACGCGGGCGGGGCTGGCGCTGCCCCAGATCCAGGTACTCTACGCGCACCCGCAGTCGCTGGGGCAGTGTCGCCGGTTTGTTGAACGCTGCCTGCCGGGGGTCGCCACCGTCGCCTCGCTCAGCAACAGCGCCGCGCCCGCCGAAGCGCTGGCCGACGAGCGCCCATCCGCGGCCATCAGCACACTACGCGCCGCCGAGATTACCGGCGCGCAGATCCTGGCGCGCGATATTGCCGACAATCACAGCAATGTCACCCGCTTTATCGTGCTGGCGCAGCAGGACGCCGCGCCGACGGGCCACGACAAGACCAGCTTCTGCTTCGGCTTTCGGGAAGACCGGGCCGGGGTACTGGTTGGCGCGCTGCAAACGCTGGCCGAAGAAGCGATTAACATGACCAAACTGGAGTCGCGCCCCTCCAAAGAGGTGCTGGGGCAGTACATCTTTCTCATCGACATAGAAGGACATCGCAACGATGCCCATGTTGCGCGGGCACTCGACCGGATCGCCGCCAGAACGGGCATGTTCAAGATCTTCGGCAGCTACCCGCGCCGGCAAGCCCAGAACCAGGCGGGAAGTTGAGCCTGATTTAAACGAGTTACACGGTGGGTGTTTGGACCACGAACATCACGACATGAGCAAACACTGCGAAACGGCCAATGCTACCATGGATCTGGCGATCCCGCAGCTGGTGGGGGATATGGCCTCCGGCAGGGCGAAAGAAACCAGATCTTTTTCACAAAACACTTGCACCTTGTGCAAATGTTTTGTGAAAAAGATCAAAAAGCACCATGCTGCCGCAGGCGAATCGGGCTTTTGGGACTGGCACGAGGCCGGAATAGTCCGCACCGCGTCAGTCCTGTAATTTACTAACATATTACCAGGAGTAGCTACACTCATGATAACCAGACCGGAGGTGACAATGGCAACAGGGACGCAGCATGCGGTCACCCTGTTGCCGTCTATTCGCATTGCTGGCTGATTGATGACGAATGAACGAGACAGATGGGACGGTTCTCGGTTTTCAGTTCTTAATCTTTTCAAGGAGAAAGCAATGCAAATTCAACTCTACGATACAACCCTCCGGGATGGCACACAGCGCGAAGGGCTCTCGCTCTCCTGTGAGGACAAGTTGAAGATCGCCCGCGAACTGGATGCGCTGGGAATTCACTATATCGAGGGGGGCTGGCCCGGCTCCAATCCCAAGGATGTTGAGTTTTTTCATCAGGTGCAGATCGAACCGCTGCAGCAGGCACGCGTGGCAGCCTTTGGCAGCACTCGCCATGCCCATAGCAACTGCGCAACCGATCCCAACATTCAGGCGCTGGTCGCGGCCCATACGCCGGTTGTGACGCTGGTCGGCAAAAGCTGGACACTCCACGTCGAGAAGGTACTGGAGACCAGCCTGGACGAGAACCTGGCGATGATCGCCGACAGTGTGGCCTACTTCAAGGCCATGGGTAAAGAAGTAATCTACGACGCCGAGCACTTCTTCGATGGCTACCGCGCCAATCCGACCTACGCCCTGGCAACCATCGCCGCCGCAGCCAGAGCGGGTGCGGACTGCCTGGTCTTATGCGACACCAACGGCGGCTCGCTCCCCGACTGGATCACCCAGGTTGTGCGCGCGGTGCAGGCACACTTCCCCGCCGACAGCGTCCCGCAACTGGGCATTCACCCGCACAACGACGGCGCGCTGGCGGTGGCAAATGCGCTGGCCGCAGTGCAGGCGGGCTGTGTGCAGGTGCAGGGAACGATTAACGGTTATGGCGAACGTTGTGGTAATATGGATCTTATTCCATTAATTGCCAACCTGCAACTCAAGCTGGGCTACAGGTGTGTTGCGCCGGAGCAACTGCGCCGCCTGACCGAGGTATCGAACTATGTTGCCGCCGTCGCCAACCTCAACCCGGACAACCACGCACCCTTCGTCGGGCGCAGCGCATTCGCCCACAAGGGCGGCATTCATGTCGCCGCGATTGCCAAGGTCGAGGAGAGCTACCAGCATATTGATCCGACCCTTGTGGGCAACCAGAAGCGCGTCGTGGTCAGCGAGTTGTCGGGCCGAGGCAAT
>CAKZQX010000614.1 GCA_937141995.1 uncultured Chloroflexaceae bacterium
TATCGAAGACCTCCAAAAGCACGGTCTCCTTAAATTCCTTCTGTTCAATCGGTTTGAGTTCCACCAGCGATGCCTGGTAGCGTGCTGCATCAGGTGCGCCGTGCAACTGGTCATGCAGCGGCTCCTCGGGTTGCTGACCGCGTTGCAGCTTCGCCGCCAGGATAACCGCGAATTGCTGATTACACGTCTTCCACGTTTTCACAATGTGCTCCAACGACAATGCATCCAGCCGTTGCGCCTCATAGATGACCCAGACCCGCACGCCCTGGGTTTTCAGGCGTAGCGCTACCTGGTCTGCTGTGGCAGTAAAGCGGTAATCATCATAGACCGCCTGCGGGTCGCGTTCAAACAACGACTCCCATTCCGTTGGTTGTGTTTTGAGCACGCGCAGCCAGAACAAGGCGCGGCTGTACAGTTGGCGCAAGATGGGACTGGCAACCATCCCTTTCCGCTTCTGCGTATGCTCAGTCGGGGCCAATTCCGTCCACAGGATATGCTGGGGGCCGTACCAGGCTTTCTGGACGATCCAGTGCTGGAGCGCACGCCGTCCTCCGGAACCTTCGTGTAAGATGACAGGAACAAACAACCCCATCCGTGCATACC
This sequence comes from uncultured Chloroflexaceae bacterium, assembly GCA_937141995.1. Classification (GTDB taxonomy): domain Bacteria; phylum Chloroflexota; class Chloroflexia; order Chloroflexales; family Chloroflexaceae; genus CAKZQX01. Next base: position 604 of record CAKZQX010000614.1, read on the forward strand.
GATCCAGATGAGTGTCCAGTGTCTGTACCTGTGTGTGTTTAATAAATGCCAGGTTCCACATCTTGTGAGTTTTCCTCGTCTCAGATCATGTGAGTGGTGTGATGCACGCGCACTGACGGCCCGGCCTACCCCTCTCATCGTGTCACAAGCAAACGTGCTACAATGGGCGGCAGCACCTGCCTAGCAGCGAGGCGTGACCTTCCATCTGCCAAGCTGGGGAGCCGCAGAGATGGAAGGCCGAACACCTCGCACCTAGCATGTTGCAGGTAGTTATAGTATAGAGTGCCTTCATGCGGTTGTCAAATGGCTCCCCCCGGGGGAGTCTATGCCCGATCTGCTGGGCGACAAAGTCAAACATCTCCGCCGCCGGCATGGTCTGACGCAAATGGATCTGGCACGTCAGGTCGCCCTCACGTCGCACGCCCATCTGAGCAATATCGAAACCGGGCGACGCCCCCCATCACTTGCCCTGGTCATCCAGCTCGCCAACCATTTCACTGTCTCAACCGATTACCTGCTCCGTGATGCTATTGCTCCTGCTGAGGTTGACACACACCGGGTGCCCCCCCAGCAAGAACCACCAGCCTTGCAGTTCTTTGGCGACAAGCTGCGTTTCCTGCGCATGCAGCGCAACCTCAGCCAGTCCGACCTCGCCCGCCAGATGGCAACGGTATCCCAGGCATATCTGAGCTTGCTGGAAGCGGGCCGCAAAGAGCCCTCTATCGAGTTTGTGCTCCAACTTGCCGATAGGTTTGGCGTGACAACCGACTATCTGTTGCGCGACACGCTTCCCATCACTGGTGATAGCTCATCGCCATGTGGGATGTAGTGACGCGATGACCAGATAGATCAGTTTGTGCAGCACTGGTACACCGAACTGGCGCAGAGCGGGCGGCGCGCCAGCGGACAGGCCCGCGACGATGCCCAGGCGCTGCAACAGGCGATTGCCGCCCGCCCGGAACTGCGCGCCCTGGCCCGCCTGCCGCTGCTGCTGACGGTGATGGCGCTGGTGCATACCAACAAAGGCACCCTGCCCGATGCGCGCGCCCTGCTCTACGCCGAGTGTATCGAGATCCTGCTGCTGCGCTGGCGGCAGCAGCGCGGCGAACGCGATCTGCTCACCCGCCTGGCGTTGCCGCAGTTCCGCAGCAGCGACCTGCTGGCGCTGATGGCCCGCCTGGGCTTTGCCGCCCACGAACTGGCCGAGCGCAGCCGTGATGCGGCCGGCCGCCCCGCCGATCTGAGTGAGAGCGCCGTGGTGCAGGTGCTGGCCGAGGGTTTTGCGCCGCATGACCCGGCGCGCAAGCATGCGCTGGCTGAACTGGTCCTGAACACGCTGACGCAGGGCAATGGACTGCTGCTCAAGCGTGGCCCGGCGGTCTATGCCTTTCCGCACCGCACCTTCCAGGAGTTTCTGGCGGGCTACCATCTGCTGCGCCAGCCTAACACACTCCGGCTCTGCCTGGAGCGCTCCGCCCAGGCCCACTGGCACGAGGCACTGCTGTTGATGGCGGGCTACCAGATGCTGGCGGGCGGCGAGTTCGACAAGCCGTTGAGCCTGGTCGAGAAGCTACTGGAGCGCACCCCCGACGAACAGGTGCTGGCGGGCGACCTGCTGACCCTGATGGGCCGCGAGCGGGTGGCCGGGTATGACCCGGCGCTGCTGGACAGCGGCGGTCTGTGGCGG
>CAKZQX010000615.1 GCA_937141995.1 uncultured Chloroflexaceae bacterium
TCATTCCGCCGACGGGGGTTCCGGCGTTTCCCACCGCCACCGTTCAGCCGACCTATCCGATCCTGATCCGGGGGGAGCCCCGGTATATGCGCGATATCGTCACGCCGTCGGTGATGGCGGAACGTTAGCACGTTAGCACGTTGGAACGTTGGAACGTTGGGGCGTTGGGGCGTTGGCACGTTCACGGAACTACGGCCAGCAGCGGGCAACATCCACCACTGCCTGCGCCACCTCGGCTAATTCTTCCGGCGAAGCGAGCGCCTCAAGCCAGGGTAGCAGTGTCACCAGATCATTGAGCAACCCAGGACGACCATGCGCAGACAGTGTGCGGATCGTGGTATGCCAGAGGGCAGAGGCATCGCCGGCGGCAGCGGCTGCGAGGTGCGGCGCGAGATCCCGCAGCGCTCTGGCCCATGTCCAGTCATTCGCGATGGTGCGGGCGCTCTCCAGCGCGTTGGGCAGCAGGTCGGGCGGCAAGTGCGGCGCGAGTGCCCCCAGTGCGGCGTGGCACCCGCTGCACTGGGGGCATGCGAAGTTTTCCTCTACAGTTGTGCGGATACTTCCCCACACTACAGGCGCATACTGGCAGCATTGGATCATGTCACCAGAACTGAAAGGAGACGCCGATATGTGCCAGAATCAGTATTCCGCCGTGTCCGCCACACCGTCCGTGAATGACTCGTCGTTATGCTGATCCTGCTGCTCCTTATCGTACTGCTTGCGGCGATGGTCTTCCCGCAGGCCGTGCCGGTTGATCTGGTTGAGCACCATGCACATCAGAACACTGTCCAGCGGCAGCTCCCTATGCCATGTCCTGGTAATATGGTCGTTCGCGGTGTCATCTATACTATAGCGCATGGTTATACCGGGACTGCACTGGCCATGCGCTACGAGCACCCGGCATTCAGCGCAACCTCCACGTTCCGATCCATTTGCCGGGGTCAACAACCTGACCAGGGATGGGGCCTGGGCAGAAGGAACCATCTTGATGCTCGCGCTTCTACAGACTCGCCCGTACCATGAACCGGTCAACGAGATGCCCCATTTCCGTACCGATTTGGGATAGACGATGTTCAATGCAGAGGAGTACCGCAATGAAAGCACGCATCCGTCAGATCCTGACGGACCTGGAGCGGGTCCGTGAGAATCTGCTTACTCTCTCCGATGACATCTGGCTGAGTATCGATCACAACGACGCGGACGCCTTACAGGAAGGATTCGAATTTAAGCAGGCCTATAACGACAAAATGGCCAGCTTCAACCGGCTTGCCACAGACCTCTCTGCACTTATTCAGCAATTTACCTCGGTGCCGGTAGAAACACCCATCAGTGCTGACACCAGCCAGAATGGTGCCGCCGAGAATGAGCGGATTATTCACGATCTGGATCGAGAGGTGCCGCACTCCCTTGACGAAAATTTCAGTTACAAACGACCCTATGGCTTTGTCCTCCAGGGTCGGGCCTACAAGGATATTGTCACCTGGCAGCGGGTCTACAAGCTGACCTGTTTGCAACTGGCGCAGGCGAACCGGGAGCGCTTTGCTGCGCTGCCCACCGATCCTGAGTTCATCAGTCGGCGGGGCAACAAAGACTTTTCCTATGATCAAACAGAGTTACGCACCGCATTAGAAATCACTAACGGTATCTATGCCGAGGTCAATCTGTCCGCAAACGAGATTCGCAAGCGGATCACCCGCCTGCTGGTCGCATTCGACATCGATCCGCACAGCTTTGTCATCTATTTACGAGAAGACCGTGATGCATCAGCCGCCGAGTAGCCAGATAGATTAGCAGTGAGCGACCGATGCTGCGGTGGGCGATACGATCGAGCCTTCTATCTCACCATTGATGCCTACCATGTTGCAAAGGAGATACCCCCGATGAAGATATATACAAGCATGACCACATGCCCCGTTTGTCACACACGCCTTCGTCAGGATCGACTGAAAAAACATCAGCACAAGGTACACGGAAAAGCCAATCAGTCTGTGACAAAACCTGGTCGTGCATCAAACAGTTCAGCACGACACTCATCTGGCACGCATCCCAGACACCAGGGATCGGTACCATCCAGTCGTATAAAGAAAACGGGTGTCACCTATGACGACGAGTCATTCTGTGTCGAGTTTGAAGGGGAGTGTCTTGGCTATGTCGGTACGGCTGCTGATGGATGGGCAATGATCAATGCCCGCCG
>CAKZQX010000616.1 GCA_937141995.1 uncultured Chloroflexaceae bacterium
TTCTTTGGTGAACCGCGCGTTGAACAGTTGTTAGCCCAGCCTGCTTCCTCGGCTTCCGGGCTATTAAGCCGGTTTGAGGGGCACCTGCAGGCCCACATCGCCAGTGCCGACCAGTTTGATGACATCACCATGCTGGCGGTGCATTGGATACCCACCGAACAGAATGTACAAAGCCTGTAATATGGTCAGTATTATTACATTTCAGTCGGCCCGCGAGGGAACCGGCAAATCGACCATCATTGCGAATGTTGCTGCACTCCTGGCAGCCACCGGACGGCGGGTTGGTGTCATTGATGCCGATCTATCGACGGGTAATTTGCACTACCTGTTTGGCCTGCGCACGACGGCCATTTCTCACACATTTAACGACTATTTGTTGGGGATGTGCTCCGCATTGCATGTCGCATGCGATGTGACCCCGCATCTCCAGTTGCTCCAGGCGCATATGCCGGTCTCTTCGGAGTCCGGCAGAGTCTTTCTCCTTCCGGCCAGTTCTAATCCCCGTGATTTCCGGCGGTTCTTGCGTCAGGACTACAGCATCGAGTTGATCACCGATGGGCTGTTAGAACTGGCGCAGCAACTGGAACTGGATGTACTGCTGATTGATACGCAATCCGGGTTGAAAGATGAACTGCTACTCACGCTGTTGTCGATGGCGATCTCGGATACGCTGACCATCATCCTACGCCTCGATCATGGTGACTATCAGGGCACCGGGGTGCTGCTCGATGTCGGGCAGACGCTGGGTATTCCCAAAGTTCGACTGGTGGTTAACCAGACCGCCTCGATGATCGACCCGGCCCAGGCCCGCACCCAGGTTGAACAGACCTACCACTGCCCGGTGCTGGCGGTGTTCCCGCATGCCGAAGAATTGGCAATTCTGGGGAGCGCCGATCTGTTTGTGTGCTGCTACCCGGCGCACCCGCTCACTGAACATTTCCACTCTATGGCGCTGGCGCTACTCTCATCAGTCAGTAGACCATCAGCCGGCGATCATGCGTATTAGCTATCTGATTATCTGATATACCGGAGCGTAAGCTATGTCCAAGATTATTTCTGTTCACTCGTTTCGTGGCGGGACCGGCAAGTCCAACACCACCGCCAATGTTACTGCGGTCCTGGCATCCCAGGGGCTGCGTGTTGGCGTTGTCGACACCGATATCCAATCGCCCGGCATCCATGTACTATTTGGCCTGGACGAAGAACATATGACCAACTCGCTCAATGATTATCTCTGGGGCAAGTGTGAGATTAAAGACTCGGCGATGGATGTGACGGACGCGCTCAACTTACCTCACACGCAGGGGCGCGTTTTTCTTATCCCATCAAGCATCAAACCGGGCGAAATTGCCCGTGTTCTGCGTGAGGGCTATGATGTGGGTCTGCTTAACGATGGCTTCCAGCGGCTGCTTGAAGATCTGGAACTGGATGTTCTAATGATCGATACCCATCCCGGTCTGAACGAGGAGACGCTGCTTTCCATCGCCATTTCTGATGCGCTGGCGATTATTATGCGCCCCGATAATCAGGACTACCAGGGAACTGGTGTCACCGTTGAGGTTGCCCGCAAGCTCGATGTACCCAACCTCGTACTGGTGGTCAACAAGGTGCCGCAGGTTTTCAATACCGACGAAGTACAGACTCATGTCGAGCAGACCTATGGATGCACGGTCGGCGCGATTTTGCCCCACTCCGATGAGATGATGGCGCTCGCCAGTGCCGGCATCTTTGTGTTGCGCTACCCGCAGCATCCGATGTCCGCGCGGATCGAGCGCCTGGCCCAACTGTTGATCGCCTGAATGCATGCGGGAACAGCGACAATGGTTCCCGTATGCAGCGTGGGGAATAGATAACACAGAACAGAGCAATCCCGCATAACATATGCCGATCATAGCGTCATCGGATAACGGGTTTGTTCCCTGTTCTGTGTTTATTTATCTGTATTTTGCTTATGTTACGTTTTGTTGAGAAACTGCTAAATATCCGCACCAGCGAGTGGTCCCGCTTGTTTCTGCTGTATACGATTCTCTTCACCTTTACCTTTGGGTGGACATGGGGCGCAACGATTACCGAGGCTTCCTTTCTGGATAAACTCGGCTTTGAGGTGTTACCATGGTTTTTTATGCTCAATGGTGTGCTCTCTATCCCTATTATTATTATTTATACTGCGTTTGCCGACCGGACGGCCAATGATCGTCTGCTGATCAGCATTGTGGTCGTGAGCATTATCAGTATTGCGGGGTGCCTGCTGCTGATCAGTCTGGGGCAGCAGCATATTGCCTATCTTTTGCTCTATATTATTCTTTTTATTCTTGATGAAGTTTTTGCGATGCATTGGTATATCTACGTCAATGGGTATTTTGATACTCGCTCGGCCAAGCGCATTATTCCCGTCCTGAGTACTGCCGTGATCGTCGCGGCAATTGTCGCGGGTGTGACGGTTGATCAGATCAGCAATATATTCTCACCCACTATGATCCTCGGTCTCTGGTTGTTGATGCTGGTCAGTGTAACGATTATTGTACGTTGTGTCTCTACCTGGCTTAAACCATCCCTGACGGAAGCACCTCCTGCCGACGATACGCCACCACCGGACCACGAAACGATTGCGACAAAGTTTAAACTCTATCTCCAGAATATTCGCGAAGGCTATACCTTTGTGCAGCAGTCCGCGCTCTTACGCTGGATGGCACTTTCATCGATGATGGTGATGATTCTGCTGGCATTCCTGGAATATAAAACCAGCCAGGTACTTCTCACTGAACTGCAAACAACTGAACGCATCGCCGGCTTTATCGGGTATGTTGTCGCAGCCGGAAACTGTATCATCTTGCCTTTTCAACTCTTCCTGTTGAGCCGTATTACCGGCCGGATCGGGGTTGGCAATGCCAATCTGATCTTTCCGATCGCTAATTTTGCCGTTGTTGCCGGGTTAATTGCCCTGCCGGGTCTGCCAACCGCTGCACTGGCCTACTTTGATCGGGATCGTCTATATGGTTCAACCGGGTTTTTGACGGATAATCTGCTCTATAATGCGGTGCCGCTGCGGGTGAAGGGCCGCGCACTGGCATTTATCGGTGGGTTTGTGTTCCACTTCGGCGCATTTACCGGCGGTCTGCTGCTGCTGATTTTGCAAATTCTGCGCATTGCCTGGCTGTTTCCGGCTCTGCTTGGCGGTATTGCCCTGCTCTACCTGCTCAACACCCTGGTGATTCGCAAAAAATATGCCCAGGCGCTGATTGTGATGCTGGAAGAGCAAGACTTCGCCGCGCTGCTCTCGCACGAGACAACCAGCTTGCGGATTGCCGATCCGGCCACGCTCAACAGCTTAAAGCAGAAGCTGGATGAAAGCCCGAACGACGAGTTTACCATCTTTATGGCGAAGTTGATCAGCCAGGTGGGGGGCAATGATGCCGCGCCAATCCTGGCTCAGACAATCCGCTCGGCGGAGAATGTCCACGTCCGCTCGGCGCTTCTCGATATCCTTAATGCCGCCGATACCACGGGTGCGGTTGTGCGGCAACTCTACCGCGACTGCCTGAACGATCCGGCCCCCCAGGTGCGGCAGTCGGCCCTGGCCGGTCTGGAAGATATGTATGATCCGCATAACGCGCAGTATCTCTCCCTGGCTGCCGCAATGCTAAACGACCCGGATCTGCATGTTCGTATTCAGGCCTTGACGCCCCTCCTATCCACGCGCGACACAACCCATCAGGTTGCTGCTACAGAAACGTTGCATGCGCTGCTGGCAAGCCCGGAGCCGTATCAGCGCGCGCGGGGGGTGTATGTGCTGGGACAAGTAGAGCAGGCCCACTTTTTGCCACACCTGATTGCTGCCCTGGCCGACTCGGCGGACGAAGTGCGCCTGGAGGCGGCTCTGGCGCTTGAACGTTGTCCCACAACTTTTATCAGGGAAACGGAGACGGCCGATCTCCTGGAAAAGCTGCGCCATCTGGTACAAGATCCGATTGAGCGCGTGCGGCAGGCCGCTGTCGTGCTGCTGGGGCGGATCGAGACAGAGGCCGCGCGTACTCTGTTGCTACCGGCCCTGACCGACAGTAGTTCGCAGATTCGTACACTCACGGTGGATACCCTGGTACAACAGGGCCCGCCGGTTGTACCGCTGCTGGTGCCGCACCTGCAGGCCGCAAACGAGCAACTGCGCAAAATGGTCGCGGTTGTCTTGAACCGGATTCAGCCTGCGCACTTCAGGCAGGTTACGCTGGCCTTTATCGACGAGAATCTGCATGCAATCTACCGTACGTTGAGTACGCTGGAAGCGCTCGCACCCTATGCTGATCAGACCAGCATTGCCGTGTTGCAGAGTGCGCTTCACGAACGCAATACCGCCCTGATCGATGAGATGTTCTACCTGCTGACGGCTCTTAATGATCAGAATACCGTCCGGGTTATCACCGATGCTCTGCATAGCGAGGTCGCCCATGTGCGTGCAAATGCCGTCGAAGCGCTCGAGTCGCTGACCAGTTCACGGATTGCACGCCTGATTGAGCCGCTGTTTGATCCCGAAGCATCCCCTGCCACCCGACTGAGTCTGGGCCGGAAAACGTGGGAGTTACCCATGCCTGACACCCGCGCGGCAGTTGAGCAACTGGCTGAGAGTCCCGATCCCTGGCTGCGCACCATGCTGATTTTCGCTCTGGGCGATATCGGCGTTGTGGCCGCTGCGCCTGCTCCTACCGGCATACCCGGCGCGCATCCGGCGGTCTCACCCACGGCGGAACCAGCACGCGCAAACCGGCGGAAACGTGCTGCCGACCGGTTAAGCACGCTGCTCGACAGCTTTGATGCATCTGAACCGCCGGATGTTCAAGCGGATGCTCAATCAGCGGAGCATCCGGAGCAGGTACCGGCGCTTACTCCCGCAGATCAGGCGCTGCTGACCGAGGCGCAGCGGGAACACTTGATCCGGCGTGCCCTGAACGATCCCATGGCTGATGTCCGCCTGGCAGCGCGGGCGGCCCGTCGCAAAATTACCGGTCAAACGATCACCGCTACCATTCAAGAGGAGGAGCGTGTGTTATCCACAATCGAACGTATTGCCTTTTTGAAAGGCGTTCCCTTCTTTCAAGGTATGAGCCTGGAACAGTTGAAGGTGCTGGCAACCGTTTGCGAAGAGCAGTTTTTTGCGCAGGATACCCGTATTTTCAACCAGGGTGATGCCGGTGGCACGCTCTACGTCATTGTCAGTGGACAGGTCGCCATTGAGCAGGAGCGGCGCAAGGGCTCGTTTGCGCGACTGGCAACCATCGAGGCGCACTCCTACTTTGGCGAAGCCAGCCTGTTTGACGGCAATCCTCACGCTGCCACCGCCACAACCACCGCGGCCAGCCCCAACCCCACGGCCGTGCGTCTTCGCTGCGCGCCCGGATCCA
>CAKZQX010000617.1 GCA_937141995.1 uncultured Chloroflexaceae bacterium
CGGCCACACACCGGCTGAAGCCGGGACTCCTGCTCCGGGGCCATAGCCCCATGACTAACCCTTTTCAGACAGTCTCTTAGTTCTCAGTTCTAACGGTTCTCAGTTCTTTAAATCTTCATCGGTGCGGAGCCGGAGGAGTCTTCCTGGTACTCCGGCAGATCGTTGGGCGCACCACAGGCCGTGACGCTCTCTTCTTCCTGCTTGCGGCGGTTGGGGCGCTTGTGGTAGTCCACATCGGCCATCAATTCGGGCCGTGTCTCGCGCAGGCTGGCAAGATCTTCCTTCGTCAGGATGCGCGTCTCATCGAAGCCCAGATCGACCTCGGTATGCAGGCCGCGCTGCTGAATGCGCCCGATGTCATAGAAGCGCTTGGTGAAGGTGGTCTTGGCAAAGGCTTTCAGACAGCCCAGCATATACTTCCGCTTGAAGCGATCCTTGATAAAGGGATAGGAGAGAAACGCCTTGCGCATGTAGAAACGCGCATAGCAGCGCAGCACGCCCTTGAGCACATCCTCCCGATCCATCGCCTCGGGCTTCATAATCGGGGTGACAAAGTTGTATTTGGAGTAGTCACGCACCTCTACCCGGTCGCCCAGTTCTTCAAACAGTTCGGCAAACGGCCAGGGCGTGTACATATTCCAGTTCGCCATGTCCGGCTTCCAGTCCATCGCCAGGCGGTAGGTTTCCTCGATGGTTTCGGAGGTTTCGTTCTCCATACCCATAATAAACTGAGCCTCGGCCACCATCCCGTTGTTCTTGAGCAGTTGGATGGCGCGCTTGTTCTGCTCAATCGTAGTCTGCTTGCGGAAGGTGTTCAGGTTCATCTGGCTGGCGGCTTCGGTGCCGAGTGAGACATGCACCAGACCGGCCTTGCGGTAGAGCGGCAGCAACTCTTCGTCGCGCAGAATATCGGTGACGCGGGTGTTAATGCCCCACTTGATATCGAGGTTGCGGTCGATCAACTCTTCGCAGAGCGCGGTAAACTTCTTCTTGTTGATCGTCGGCTCCTCGTCGGCCAGGATGAAGAAGCCGACCTGGTGATCCCGCACCAGCGTCTCGATCTCATCAACAAACTTCTTCGGGTCGCGCGAACGGTAGCCACGCCAGAACTTCCACTGCGAGCAGAAGCGGCAGGTGAAGGGGCATCCGCGCGCAAAGTTGGGCACTGCCACGCGCACATTCATCGGGATGTAGATATACTTCTCCCACTCCAGCAGGCTCCAGTCGGGCGTCAGATGCTCCAGGTTGCGCAGGGGTGGGTGCGCCGCCGTGGCGACAATCTGCTCATCATCGATAAAGGCCAGCCCGTTGATCTCGCGCCGATCCTGGAGATCGGTCCCGGCCTCGATGGAGCGCATCAGGTTGACGATAATCTCTTCGCCCTCACCACGCACGATATAGTCGATCCAGGGTGCCTCGGTCAGCACCTGCGCATACATAAACGTGGGATGAATACCACCCAGAATGATCTTTGCCTGGGGCCGGATCTCGCGGGCAATCTTCAGCGCTTCCTGGGCCTTGTAGATCATCGGCGTGATCGCCGTTGCCATGATCACGTCGGGCTGGTTGGTGCGGATGATCTCGGTCAGCACATCGTCGGGAATATCATTGGTCATCGCATCAACAAACCGGATATTGGGATAGCCGGCCGTCTTCAGCGCCCCCCCAATGTAGGGCACCCAGCTTGGCGGCCAATTTCCGGCAATTTCCGCACCCCCAGCGTGATAGTTCGGCTGGATCATCATAATCCGCATTACGTTTCCTCCTCGTCGTTCTCGTGACGCCTGTGACTGGTATTGTGCGTCCCGAGGGAACGGTGTGGCACCAGGATGGTTGCCCGTATATTCACGAAAACCGAATGTCATAGATGCAACGGTTGTCACCGTCTACCTGTGCGGCGACCGGCACGACGCGCGTCTGTGCGTCAATCAGCGTCTGTAGCAGCGTTTCAAAAGTACCCGCGTAGAAGCCGGCGATTGCGCCCCGCGCTTGAATGCCGCTGGCAATCGTCAGTTGGGGCGGGCGGCCCAAAGTGTAGGTAAACGTGCCGCTACCGACGAAGGTCCAGGCGTGCTTGCTAATCGCAAACAGCAGCAGCGCCAGGGCCGGACGACGGGGCAGTAGCTTCAGCAGACGCTGGAACGGTCCCGGTATGCGATGCTGGAGCAGGTAGCGCGCAGTATACTGCCCGGAATGCGCAAGGATACGGTTGGCATCGGCGACACCGATCTGCTCGGTCAGCAACAGCACCAGATCGCGGAAGAGTTGCTCATCGATCATCTCCGTGGGATGATAGTCGAGCAGCCATGCCTGACTGCCCGACTGAAGCAGCGCGGTAGCCTGATCGGGGCCGTAGCATTCTTTCAACGCCTGAACCGTTTGAATAATTGCATTAGGACCAATTCTGGCCTGATTGGGAAGCGGTGAGGATGGCGTAAGACCCCGGGCCGTGCCTTCGGTGTGCATCCTCATCTCCCCTCCGAGTGCAGGTTGCTAAGAAACGCCGTTGTTATCACGTAGAACCCTCATACGAAACAGTTTCGCATCTGTTTCGGGCATACTGTGCCGCCGATGACGGGCGTGCATACAGATAGTTGCAACGCCTGATGCAGCAGCAACCGGGCAGGTTACAACCTGCCTGAGTTTTGCATCAGAGTCAAAGATCGATGTAGTGCAGAGTGAAAACTACCGGGTTACAAATTGATTATAGCATAAGAGTCAAGTATTTACACATATAGACAAGCAGTTGACAAGGGGTTTGCAAGGAGGGTTTGCCGCATCAGAAAGGGGTAAAAACTGTTGCGGTCGTTGTGATGATGTCTCTTAACGGTACGTTGACATATGACCCGTGTGTAACAGGGCGCTTTGTTCAGATAGATGTTTGAAAACGACGGTCAATATCCAGGAAACTACTTGACATATCATCCATTGAGGGTTAAAAGAAGTTGTACAGCAGATACTGCCGATGTCCTGTCAGTGTACAGGAGTTACGCGGTGTGACCTGTTCCACGCTGATACCAACATACCAACCGGGAAAGTTGGCTTCACCTGCGGCAGTATGGTTCTGATTTTATCTTTTCAAACATCCTTCAAAATAAATGATGAGCGCTTGATAGTTCCTAGCGTAATGTTGCCTTCAGGCGGTTACCAGCCAGCACCATCGTCTGATGAAGTTTGAGAAATAGTCCGGTTATGCCATTCGGGAGTCCCGGCTTTAGCCGGTGGATGTCTGCCGGGGCCGTGCATACTGCCGTGAAAGCTCGCTCCGGCTGAAGCCGGGACTCCGATCCAGCGATGTCCAGATTAAAGTCTCAAAGTTCATCAGGTGGCACTACGCGAATGGTAAAATACCAAGTACATTTGAACAATGCCTCCCCAAACATTTGCACATTATGCAAATGTTTAAAGTTTTATGCATTCTCTTGATCTTTGGTTTTGGGTGTAGAAGATGTTTCTTGCGCATTGTCTTCGAGTAGGGAAGGTACACCGGCAACTTTGGCAAGTATATTGGCATACGCAACCAGCGGCTCACGCGCGTCATTAATGACCTGGCGTAGCTCAGCATAATATTCCCATTGACGTTCATGCTCAACGATGGAAACGGTGCCTGGTCGTTTGCTTTCATATTCCTGGAGGAGTGGGTGCCACTTCGCCAGAATTGGACGGATCACTCGATTCAGGATGATGACCGCCAGAAATCCAAACGACAGATTACCCTGGCCTTTGGGTTTGGCGATATCTGGACCTTTTTCGCGCAAAATCTTACGCGTTGTATCAAACAATGAGTACATTGATGTCAGGGCTTCGCGTACAATACCTTCATTGGAGTCCAGTGGAACGATGGGAACGCGTGTTACCAGTTCGACGTACATTTCCCATGCAGCCTCGCGTTCTGCTTCATCCGGTTCCCATACTCCTTCAACTTCAAACTTAAAGAAATGCCAATTGATACCAAACGTGATGTTATCAAGTCTAGGTAGTTTCATAGGTTGCTTCTCCATAGAGGTGTATTATCAATGATCTATTGCCGCCAGTATAGCATAGCTCCAGGCGTACAACATCTTACCCCACCGGCACCGGCTCCAGCCGGCCGGTCGGCGTAGGTTCGGGCGGGGGCGGTGTGGCCTGCGTGGTCAGGAAGCGTAGCGCCCAACTGAGTTGCGCATCGCTGCACGTTTCCTGCCCTTCCGGGGGTTGCTGCTCGCCAACACATGCTACCGCATACTCACTATCCTGGGCGAATGGTACAACATAGTCCGGGGCTATCCCAAGCTGGTGGATCTCATGCTGGTCGGGGGTTAGCCAGTGGGCAATAGTAATGCGGGCGCTACTACCGTCCCGCAGGTGGTGGATGTTCTGTACCGAGCCTTTGCCAAAACTGGTTTCGCCAAGCAGTATCGTCTGCGGACGGCGCTCTCGCAGCGCTCCGGCGACAATCTCGGCGGCACTGGCCGAGCCGCCATTAACCAGCACGACTACCGGCATCTCGTAGACGCGGGTATCACGCGGTCCTTTAATCGTGCGCAACTCCTTGAGGTTGCCGGCGCTGTCTTCTTCGTAGAGCGCCGTACCCGCGTAGAAGCGCCCCAGTACCTCTTGCGCGGTGGTAAGGTAGCCGCCGGGATTATTACGCAGATCGAGAATCAGGCTGTCCGGCTGTTGCGGCAATAGTTCGCGCAGGGCCTCGTCAAACTCCTCCGTCGTGGTCGCCTTAAACTCGGTGATCTGGATATAGCCCACATTGGACTCAAGCATCTGGACATTCACGCTGATCAGCGGTACCTCGTCGCGGGTGATATCAACATCGAAGGTGCTGGGTTCCGGTGGACGGCGGATGGTCAGGCGTACTACCGAGCCTTTGGGTCCCCGGATCTGTTTGGCGGCCAGGGCCGCAGCTTCCGCGTCATCCAGACCGGCGATCAACGGCGCAAGTTCGGTGCCGTCCACGCGCACAATCACATCACCATCCTGCAGGCCCGCCTTCATTGCCGGGGAGTTTTTGATCGGGCGCTCAATGCGCACCTCGCCCTCGACAATCTGTAAATAGGCCCCAATGCCCTCGAACTTGCCTTCCATCGATTCACGATTCTGTTCGGCCACTTCCGGCTCCTGGAAGGAGGTGTAGTCATCGCCGAGGGACTGCAACATCCCCCGGATTGCGCCATAGACCATCTGCTGCTCGTCCAGTGGCTCCGGATGGTAGAACTCTTCATTCACGAGGCTCCAGACATCCCAGAATACCGCAAAGCGGTCCCGTACTTCGGTGGGCGTGCTTGCTTCGCCTTCGCGGTGGGCCAGCGCGGTGATAAACGTACCCAGTGCCGCATCACCCATTGCGCGGGACGTTGTCCCCCCGCCAATAAATGCGATAATGGCGACGAGAAAGGTAGTAATTGTGCCAATGATCAGGGCACGGGAGGTGCGGACCATAGTTACTCCTCAGGACGGTGAACTTCTGACGACAGCTATGGGCTTAGTTGGTCGAACCCAGACATATGTCGTATGTCGCTCGTCGGTTGTCCATGTTGTTACCGATTATTCAAACTCGTAGAAGATTGCTGCGGTAGCAGCAATAGGGGCAGTCTCGGCGCGTAAGATGCGCGGCCCGAGTGACACGGGTATGATACCATGCTCTGTGGCGGTTGTCAGTTCAGCGGGAGTGATTCCGCCCTCGGGTCCGCTGAGCAGCGAAATCGTCGGGGGTTGTCGGTGGTCTGCCGGCACTGGGGAGTCCGGCGGTAGTGCTAACTGCGTGCGTAGCGTTTCGCGCAGATGGGGGGCGCTGCCTTCCCAGAGCAGCAGAGCCGGATCGGCCGTTGCGGCCTGGGTGCAGGCGGCTGCAAACGGTTGTGGTTCGGCGATGGTGGGCAGGCGGCCACGGCAGGATTGCTCGGCGGCTTCGCGGAGAATACGCCGCCAGCGGGCCAGTTTGCGCGCGTCGGCGCGGTCAGCCGGGAGCGAATTGGCGCATGTCACCGGGACGAACATGCCGACACCCAACTCGGTGCCCTTCTGCAAAACCCACTCGAAACGCTCGGCACGCAGGAGCGCCACATACAACGTGAGGCTAATCGCCGGCTCGCCTCCGGCGGTCTCCTGCTGTTCAATCTGTCCCGTGATCTGCTCGCGTCCGACGGCGGTCAGCATCACCGTGTAGGCGCTCCCCTGACCATCAAGCAGGAGCACCCGGTCGCCGGGACGCAACCGCAGCACGCGCCCGATCTGGTGGGCCAGGGCCGAATCGTTCAACACGACCTGGTCAGCATCAATGGCATCGGCCGGCACAAAGAAGCGATAGGTGTTTGAAATTGACATAAGAACAACTCGTCGTGCGTTCTCCTTATTGACAGGACGTACGCGGTTGAGATCCAAACCGGACGTTTGACCCGATGGACGCCACTTCGCCTGCGGCAGCCTGGTACGTTTTTATCTTTTTTCACACAAATGTTGTACTATGTGCAACATTTGTGTGAAAAAAGATGGCTTCTTCCGCACTGCTGGAGGCGACATGAGCTTCCAGGTCGGGGACCGCGTAACTCGTGTTATTTACACGAGGTACGCGGTTGCTCACCCAAAAGAAAATTTCGCCTCCGGCAGGACGGAACCGACCTTTCTTTTCCCCGCACATGTGGCTCAAGGAGCCACATGTGCGGGGAAAAGAAAAAAGAAGTACCATGCTGCCGCAGGCGAAGCTGACTTCCATCTTGCCAAACGTGCAGTTTGAAGGCCCACCGCGTACCTCGTGTTATTGAGCACGGAGAGATAACACACGACGGCTTATGGCTTACACATCACAGATTAATCACCACCTGGGCAATCTGCTCATTGTCGAAGCCCCGTTCCTGCAACGGCACGATCAGATCGCGCTCCAGGTCGGGCACATAGGCCCGCAGCACCTGCCCCGGCCCCATTGCCGGATCATTCTGAATCGTGCAGCCACCATAGAGCGCGGCCGGCAGAACAACCGACTCGCCACACTTTAGCGTTACTGCGCCATCGTCCCAACTGACTGTTACCTCACCCGCAACCACCGTCAGAATCTCAAAGCTCTCAGGCGCAATGGCGAAACTACGCGCTGCTCGGAGGTTCCAGTGCTCCAGGGCGAAGAAGGGGCAGGCAACCAGCAGGGTGCGCACATCCGGTTCCAGCGGCAGCGGGGTCATCTTGGGGGTTGGCGACGGTCCGAAGCGACAGACAGCCAGGGCATCTTCCAGGTGCAGCGTGCGCGTCTGTCCGGTTTTCGGATCGCGGCGCCCATAGTCATAGACGCGGTAGGTCAGGTCGGACTTCTCCTGGATCTCGAACAGCATAATGCCGGCTTCAATCGCATGCAGGGTTCCGGCGGGCACCAGGATAACATCGCCCTTCTTCACAGGAATGCGCTGTAGCAGTGGTTCAAGCGCCTCGTTGCGTACCGCCTGGGCAAACTCGGCGCGGCTGCTGGGACGCTTCAGTCCATGGATCACGCCGGCGCCGGGCGCGGCATCAAGAATGTACCATGCCTCGGTTTTGCCGTGAAAGCCCGTTTCCGGGGCGTGCGAGTGGGCATAGGCATCATTGGGATGTACCTGGATTGAGAGCCGGTCACCGGCGTCAAGGAATTTGGCGAGCAGGGGAAAGTCCGCGCCATAACGGTCAATTGTACGCGTGCCGACCAGTTGCGTGCCGTACTGCTGTGCAACCTGCGCCAGCGTCTGCCCTTCCAGTGCCCCATTCGTGATAACATTGGCATCGAAGACCTGCCATGTTTCACCCAGTTGCGTGGGGCGCGGCTCCGGCAGATGCAGCCACTCGGCAAGGCGCTTCCCCCCCCAAATTGGAGTAACGATGCGCCGTTCGGTTAGCAGAGGATAGAGAGTCTCGGTGGTCATACAGATACTTCTGGTTTTTGGAGGCTGTGTTTTTATGAGCATGGCACTCTCGTTATCTAAATAAATATACGAATGTCGAACGGTTCAAAAGAGTAATTGCGTGATTTCTCAGTGAACCCGGCAGCAGGTTGCACAACGTAATTGTAGCACTGCCGCAGAGATAAGCAAGATGGGTGCCATTTACAATATTGACAGATGAAGAATTGTTCACACATACTGATTTGATCAGTGATATGCATCATCGTGCGTACTTTTGCTTCGTCAAAATACGAAGATAAGGATATTGATCGTCGGCTCAGATGTTCTTATGGCAACTTTAACACCTCCTGTTAATGATGACAGGATGTTGTACAACGAACATTTTGTGATTCATATAGTTCCGGTTTGTAGGTATAACCCTCTGGAGTGCTGCCGCATGTCGTTCATATCGTTCATATCGTTATGCATCACATTTCGCGCGTGTGTACCAGCGCAACCCATTCGCCCTCCTGCCGGCGTTCTTGCGGGATTAGCCCGACCTCGGCCAGGGCGCGGGCAACGTCCGCCTCGCGCTCCAGAATGATGCCACTGCTCAGGAGTATACCACCAGGCGCAAGAGCTGTTGCCAGATCGTGGGCCAGGATGATCAGAACTTTGGCAATTAAGTTGGCGCAGATAAGATCAAATGGGGCGGAGAGGAGCGGAAGGGGATTTTGGGGGGCAGCTACATTCGGCTGTTCGTCAGGTTGCGGTTGCCATGTGCTGCCGAGCCAGTGCCCCATCTGTTGCCCGGCACCCAGGCTACCCAGCGCCACCTGCACCGTTTGCGCGACAGCGTTGCGCGTGACATTGGCCCCGGCAACCTGCACCGCAATCGGATCATTGTCGAGGGCCAGAATGGGTGCCGCACCCAGCTTTGCTGCCGCAATCGCCAGAATGCCGCTGCCGGTGCCCAGGTCCAGCGTGGATTGTCCCGGACGAGCCAGGTGTTCCAGTTGACGTAAACAGAGTTGGGTTGTAGGGTGCAGCCCGGTGCCGAAGGCCATGCCCGGATCAAGTTGTAGAACAATGTCATCGGGTTGAGGCGTGTATTCTAGCCAGGAGGGGACAATAACTGTGCGCTCACCGATGCGCTGCACCTGGTAGTGCTGCTTCCAGGCGTTTTCCCAGTCTTCATCGGCCAGTGCGCGGGTTTCGAGCGGACCAACCGGCCGCATCTGCCCCAGATGCCAGAGTGCCTGCTCAATCTGCCGGCGGGTTTCGACCACCTGCGCATCCAGGGGCAGGTAGGTGCGTAGGATTACCGGTCGGGCCGGATCAATCGTAAACTCCGGCCCCTCTTCGCCCGGCGTCCAGGCCGGTTCCATGACCACGCCACTGCCATAGCCATACCGGGCCAGCAGTTCCGCGACCGACTCAGCCGCTTCATGGTCAACCGCAACACTCAGTTCAAGCCATTCCATAGCGTTCACGACTCATTACAAAGAACAGAGAACAAAGAACAGAGAACAAAGAACTAAGAGACTGTCTGAAAAGATGATTCGCGTCGGTCCCACGGCATGCCGGGTGCC
>CAKZQX010000618.1 GCA_937141995.1 uncultured Chloroflexaceae bacterium
CTGCCCAAACTCGACCCCGATATAGCCGCCCCCCAGGATCAGCAGATGCTCCGGCACCCTGTCCAGTTCCATAATTGAGGTCGAGTCGAGGTAGGACACCCGCTCCAGCCCTTTGATCGGCGGGCTGTTGGGGCGCGCGCCCACATTGATAAAGATGTTGTCGGCAGTCAGTTGCTGCGTCGTGCCGTCGTTGAGTCGCACCTGCAGCGCTTTTGGGCCGGTAAAGCCGGCCTCACCCAACAGCAGATCAACGCCGTCGGCCTCCTCGATCTTGCTCTGGCTGCCATTGCGAAAGCTGGTGACAATGTCGCGCTTGCGCTGCCGCACCTGTGCCATATTGACTGTGATCGGGCCGGTGTTGACGCCATAGTCCGCGCCCCGGCGGGCCAGGTAGGCCACCCGCGCGCCGGCAACCATGGTCTTGGTCGGGGTACAGCCCTCGTTCACGCAGGTGCCGCCGACATGTTCCCGCTCGATAATCGCGGTTTTGCGACCCGCGCGAGCCAGCGCCGTTGAGAGCGGACCCCCGGCCTGACCAGCACCGATCACAATTGCATCATACTGTTTTGCCATATGTTCCGTCTCCTTAATTGGCTTATTCACATAAGCTACGTGGTGGGTACACAAATTGGGTGTTTGACCAGATAAATGGCAGAATCGCCTGCGGCAGCATGGTACTCTTTTTTCTGTTTCGCAAAAATTTGCACAAAGTGTAAATTTTTGCGAAACAGAACCAGTTTCTTCCGCCCTGCCGGAGGCGAATCTCCCGCCAAACCTGGGATCGCCTGATGCATGATGCATGGTAGCATTGGCAGGTTTGCGGGTTTCGCTCATGTCGTGTTGTTCGTGGTCCAAACGCCCACCGCGTAATGCGTGTCATCTGAATCAAACGTGCAGTTTGAACGCCCACCGCGTAACGCGTGTTACTCAATCCTCATACCCCTTGCCAGTAATGGGCCGGAATCGGTGCCATACGTGTAGGGCCGTTCATTCCCGTTCACCAGCTCTGTGTCCTCGGTGTGCTCTGTGGCTATGACAATAAATCAGTATCAGTTGTGAGTTGCCAGGCGCGCAGCACCTCGGCCACGCTCCATGCCTGCGCAATACAGCCGCGCGGCACAAACGGCGCATCCCCATCAAAGATCTCGCTGATCGAGCCGACGCCATGGCCGGTCAGGTGCAGCAGCAGTGGTCGCAGGAAACTCTGCGCCAGCGCCCGATCCCGGTAAACCCGCAAATGTGCCGCCACAAAGGGACCGATCAGCCAGGCCCAGACCGTGCCCTGGTGGTAGGCGCTGTCCCGCCGGCGGGAGTCGCCGCCATACCGCCCGATGTAGGCCGGATCGGCGGGAGCCAGGCTGCGCAGCCCATGCGAAGTCAGCAGGTGCCGCGCGCAGATATCCACCACGGCGCGCTGCTGCATTTCCGTCAGCGGCGTGTGGGGTAGCGCCACGGCCAGCAGTTGATTGGGCCGCAGGGTGGCGTCCGCCCCGGTGGGGCCGTCGATCACATCATAGCAGTAGTCCGCCGCTGCATTCCAGAAGCGGGCAAAACCGGCGCTGACCTGATCGGCGGCGGTGGTGTAGGCGGCGGCCGGTTCCCCCAGGCGGTCAGCAAACCCGGCCATCACCCGTAGCGCATTGTACCAGAGCGCGTTAATCTCAACGGCCTTGCCGGTGCGCGGCGTCCCTACCCAGTCGCCAATCTTGATATCCATCCAGGTCAGTTGCACACCCGGTTCCCCCGCGTAGAGCAACCCGTCCGCCGGGTCAACCTTGATCTGGTAGCGTGTCCCCCGTTGATGCCAGTCAATAATCTCGCGCAGGACCGGGAAGAGGTCGCGCAGCAAGTGGTCATCGTCCGTGGCCGCGTGATAGGCGCGCAGTGCCTCAAAATACCAGAGCGTGGCATCAACCGTGTTGTACTCCGGCGTTGTGCCGATATCGGGGAAGCGGTTGGGCAGCATCCCCTGGTCCACAAAGCGGGCAAAGGTCCGCAGGATCTGCGCGGCAATCTCTAGCCGCCCGGTCGCCAGCGTCAGCCCGGGCAGGCTAATCATCGTGTCGCGGCCCCAGTCGCCAAACCAGGGATAGCCCGCAATGACCGAGCGCCCGTCGGGGTTGTCGGGCAGCGGACGACGCACGATGAACTGGTCGGCGGACAGCAGCAGGTGCCGGACATCCGGCGGCAGCGTGTCACCCGCACGCTCGATCACTTCCTGCTCGTATGCCTGACGGACAGCATAGGCGGCTGTGCCATCCAGGTTGGGCGCGGCGTCAGTGCCGGCAACCAGCGTCAGCGCCTCATCGGGGTGCAGCGTGGCGCGCAGGTGGGCGGCATAGAGCTGATCGTCGTAGGCATCCATGCCACGGTAGGCTTCGCTGCTGAGGAAAAAATCGTGGTACCAGGTGTGCTGCGGCGTCATCTCAGCCCGGTCACTCAAGAGGTAGAACGGCACCGCTCCATCAAACGCCTGGAACTGCAAGCCATGCGCAACCGGCGTCACCTGCATCTGCCAGTCGTCCGCGTGGGTGTTACCATGGTAGTCGCGGTAGTTGACCAGCGCCTTAAGTTCCAGGGTGACGGGCCGGGTGGCGCGGCGCAGGTCGTAGCGGACGTAGGTTGTGTTGGCGTCGGGATGCATCCAGACGCGCTTCTCCAGCAGTGCATCGGCGCAGGCAAAGCTCCAGACCGGCGTGCTGCCCTCCAGGTGGAAGCGCTCCAGGTGCTGCAGGCCATGCGGCTCAACCGTGTCGGCGGCCCAGGCATTGGTAAAGAGCGGGTAGCTCTGTCCGGCGTAGCCGAGTTGCTCGTCCAGCTTGCTCAGCAGCAGCGTGCGCCCCAGCGGGGGATCAAGCGCGGCCACCAGCAAGCCATGATAGCGCCGAGTCAGCATCCCGGCAACCGTTCCGCAGGCAAAGCCGCCAATCCCGTTGGTCACCAGCCACTCACGCGCCCCGGCATTCGCCAGGTCGCCACAGATATCGCGGCCAAAGTCAGGCTGCATAAGCTCCTCATTTGCAAAACTCGTTATGAATAGACTTGCCCGCCCCCGGTAGTGTTACAGGGGTTGCTCTTCTGTTTGCACATCCGGGGCCAGGTAGCTCATACCTCTACAACGAAATTTCGTTTCACCGTAGAGACGCAGAGAACGCAGCAGGGAGCAACACACGTCGGGTTGTTCGGGGTTTGCTGTGTTGTCGCGGGGAATGCTTTAACTGAGTGTTCCGTGGAGTACGTACAGGGAAAGAGAGAGTTGTGGGGAAGGTGCTGGTTGGACGTATTAACGTCCCGTTCGCTTATTTTTTGTGGGCACTAAATAGAATTCTTAAATTTTGTTCACCATGTCGGGTGAGATGTCTCAGAGACTGTCTGAAAAGATGATGCGCGTCGGTCCCACGGCACTGGGTTGCCCTGC
>CAKZQX010000619.1 GCA_937141995.1 uncultured Chloroflexaceae bacterium
GCCCAACATAGCGTTTCCGTGCCGATGGCTCACTCAGTTTGCGCACATCGTCGCCCACGCGCCCCCGGTAGACTGCCGGACGAATATCGCTGCTGTCGCACTTCTCGGCCCAGGGCAGCAGCGCATAGGCGGGCACCTGACGGGTTTCGCCGTGGCTCTGGCGCTCGTCCCGCCGCTGGTTGCTCATCGCCGCCAGCACCGTGACCAGTTCGCCAAACTTCTTGCGGTTGAAAAAGCGTGCCTTGCGTGCCTCTGGTGTGTCTGGCTCCGGTGTTGGCGCGTCAGGCGGGTAGTAATAATATTGCTTCAAGGCAGCCTGTTTGTGTTCGTCCTGCCAATCTTTCAGGAAATCCTCCACCCAGTAGGCAATCTGTCCGTCATCGGTGAAGCGTAGCCGTCCATAGCGCAGTTCAAGCAGGCGGAAAGTCTGCGCAACCGCGACACTTTTGGCAGTCTGGGTATATCTGGTGTAGCAGCGCTCGATCTCCCTGGCAATGGCGGCACCGTGCGCGACGGGCGCGAAGCCCAGCACATTGCCGCCACTGGCGTAAATGATATACTGTCTGGCGTTTTCCGGCGTTATTTCGAGCACTTTCGCCCAGATATCATAGGATTGCTCATCGTTGACCCATTCCAGCAGTGCCGAGGCTCCGCGTATCTCGGGCAGCTTCGTCGCCTCAAACACATATTCCTTAATCTTGGTTGCGCCGCCATAAACCAGGGCAACCTGCTGGCTCTTTGGTGATGGCAGCAGCCTGGTGATCTCCTGCTGCAGCGTATTTAGATCGCCCTTTGATGGCCTTGGAGGTGTCCGGTGGAGTATGCGACATAGCAACGGTTCCAGGTCGTCAGGTACCGTTGTGCTGCCCCAGGTGAGACACTGTGCAAGAGCTGTAACAAATTGTTGTGACATCATACATCCTTGTTGCTATTCAGGGTATTATTCCGCGTGTGGCTCCACCGTATAGCCACCGTGCCCGAACACACATGCCTTGCCGACATGTACCAGGCTGCCCATCAGTAGCACCGCGCGCAGGTCGGGCGGCACGTTGCGCAGGACCGCACTGCCCAGCAGACCGCCCAGCGTCATCTTTCTCGCTGCGCCGCCGCGTGTGGAGGTGCGCGTCCAGTCGGCCCAGCCAACCTGCTCCTCGGCAACGACCATCGCCCCTGCCTGAGTGACCAGCGGGCGGTAGTCGGCTTCCCAGGGACGGCTGCCGTGAAACGCCGCCAGCGCCTGGAGCCGCCAGCAGATGGCCTGCACCAGCGCTGCCGGGTCAATATGCTGCAAAAAATCGCCGCGTGCCTTGACCCGCAGCGGGGTACGTAGCACCAGGCGCAGGTCAGCAGGCAGCGTGCGGGCGCGGGCGGTGACCATCTCTGCCGTGAGCGCAGGCAGCGGCTCCGCGCTGGTCAGCACCGCGCCATCCTGGTAGATGACGTGCCCCAGCGGCTGCCAGGGGTGCAGTGCCTCGACCCGTTCCAACCGGGCCCGGGCATGCTGTTTGCCCAATCCCATACGCCCCAGGTGCTCAAGGCCAAAGAGGAAATAGGGCAGGTCATCGATGCCCTGTCCAATCAGCACCAGCGTCAACTCCAGGCTGTCGCCGCCTGCATAGCGCGTTTTACCGTCCATGGGCGGCTCAATCACGAAGGGGCGCGGTACGTCGCGCAAGTTGTGCAGGTGAGCGCTGTCGGGTGGGCGCGGCGTTTCAAACACCTGCCGGTAGGGGCAGATGGTGTCCGTGTCACACTGGTCTGACTGCCCCCAACACCGCTGCGGGCAGGTGGCGCGCTGGAAGGCATAGCCGAAGCCGCCGCGCAGCATCGCCGCCTTGTGGACCGGCAGGGTGGCATCTTCCAGCAGCCGCAGCGTGACCCGGGCACGCAGCACCGGGAGGCCGGTGGGCACATTGACGGGTGCGGGTGGCAGGTTGGGGACGCGTGTCTCTTCATGCATACCTATGCTCCTTGTCATGGTCCGGGTTCTCGGTTACCGCCGGTTGCGGGCATGGTCCCGCGCCGCTTGCAGGTTGACAATCTCGGCCACTTCGTAGCGTGGCGGCAGGGCGTCGGGCACCGGACGCATATGCAGGATGGGCAAAAAGTAGCCGCAACGCCCGTGCAGTTCGGCCGTCACCGCCAGCGCCAGCGGAGCCAACCCCGGCGGGTTGAGGACCAACGGCAGGGTCTGCCACTCTTCCGAACTCAGCCCCACCATTTCAACGATCGCATGCGCCACCTCCACCAGCGGACGGCTGCGATCGGCCTGGGTCGCAAAGAAACGCACGTCCGGCGTGTGCCCCAGGATCGCCGTCATCTGGGCCAGATGGGTATCGGTCAGTGGATGCGCCAGATTTACCACGATTGTCGCTTCGTTCATAGGGTCCTCTCATCAGTGGATACGGTGCCGTCTCCATGGAGCACAGGAGGCTCCTCCGCATAGCGTTGCGCCATGCGGTCAATACTTTCGCGCACCATCGTCACCAGTTGGAGCGGCTCCAGCACCCGGCAGTGTTCCCGATAGCGCAGCACCACCTGCCGCGCCTGCCACAGATCATGCGTCTGCGCGGTGACCAGGGCGGAGCCATCGTCCTGGAATGCGACCTGACAGGCATCAAACCAGAGGGAGATATCTCGCCGGCGTGCAACGTCAGGGGCCAGCAGATAGCGGATCGTGTAGGTCGGACGAGCCGGAGCACCGGGTGGGAGCGCTTGTGCCAGCACGGTCAATGAGCCGTCCACCATGCGATTCAGGCGATAGGTGACATAGGTACCCACCAGTTCCTCAATCGCGCATGCGTGACAGTACGCTTCCAGGTAGGTGTGTCCATCACGGTAGATCAGGTCATAGGGCGCAACCCGGTGCCGTACCACCGTATCGTCCGGCGCGTAGGATGAGCGATAGTCAAAGGTAATCTGCTGCCGCCCCAGCACGCCCTTCAGGGTCGCCAGGAGCGCGGCCGGTGGCTCGTACATGATATCCGGGGCAGCTACGCGCGGATGCTCGCGGAGCCGCCCCAGAGCCTGCTGCCGCTCATCGGGCAGCAGGGCCGTCACGCGGGCCAGCAGCGCGCCGATCGTTGCCGCATTCGGGAGGGAACTGTCGGCAATCAGCGCTTCCAGAAAGACCAGCGCTTCCAGTTCTTCGTCGGGCAGATCCAGCAGAGTCAGGCTGCCGGGATGCTCCAGCGTATAGCCGTGTCTGGGATGTGAGCGAATCCGGCACTGAAACTCGTTGCGCAGGGCTGCCAGGTCATGCCGCAAGGCCGCGCGGGCATCGGCCGGATAGATCGCTGCCGCGTCGGGGGCGGCCTGGCGAACGGCGGCAATCAGGGTCTCGGCGGTAGCGGTACCACGCAGCAAGCGCCGCACCAGCAGCAAGCGTCGTCGGAAGGTCTCCCAGCTACTCCGTTTATCGCCGCCACGCTGCCGGGTCATCACTCCTCCGCCTCGTGTGCAAAGGGGCAGACAAACTGGTAGGTCTGTTCCCAATGCGGTCTTTCGTCCTTGAGCACCACAAAAAACCGATTCAGTATGTCCTCAACCACGGCGCGAAACGGCTCGTATTCTGCCGAGGTAATCAGACGAAAGCCGTGGGCGAGCATACTCTGATTACGCGCTCTGGTGCGCTCCCGTATCTGCTCCAGGGCAACGCCTTGCACCAGGGGGTCATGCAGGGCATCCAGCAGCATGTAGCCCTTGAACAGACTGATCCCGCTTTTCCAGTGGGGCAACCCGCGACTATAGTCGAAGATGCGCTCTTCAACGCCGCGATACCGATCATCGAGATCAGGTATTCGTCGTCGCAGGGGACGATAGTCGGGCTGGTCGGTCAGCAAGCCCCAGGTTGCCAGCCGATGCTGGCTCATCAGTTCCAGGCAGCGGTAGGAGAAGAGGGCTGCAACATCATACCGCCCCTGCGCTTCCCGCCGTTGGGCATTGGCATACAGGGTGCCCAGGAGCGGCAGCACGCTGATCCGGTTTCTCAGCAGTGTCAGCGTCGGCTTCTTTTCCCACTGCTCATTATCGCTTGTGAGTTGCTGGAGTGCGATAAACTGCGCCTGCAAGCGTTTATCATAGGGTTCCAGGTCAGCCGGGAAGGGATGTGTGTGCAGGGCAGCAAGGGCAGCAGCGGCTTTGTCCCAGGCGAACACATCCCAGGCGGCATATGCCTCGGCAAGCAGGGCATAGGCGCGGTAGGGTTGGTTGTCCGGAGCCGGGACACGCTGACCGAGGTTGGCAAAGATGCGCCGCGCTCCTTCGTAATCGTGGGTACGGTAGAGTCGTCGCGCCTCATCTGCTTCCAGATCGCCAAAGACGGTGTAGGGGTCTGGGGGGAATTCAAGGCGCTGTGTTCCGGGAACCACACGATTGGTCTCCTGGTGGAAGTCGCTCAGGATATAGATTGTGGTCAGACGCAGCACATGCGCCGCTTTGGCAATCCCGACCGACATCAATGCAAAGCCCCCGGTCACATCCACAGCAATTGCCGTCGGCGGCACATCGTGCCAGTGCTCCAACACCTGCTTGATCCCTTGATAGACCGTATCGGTAGTGGCGTGGTCACCAGGTAGAACAAGCCAGTCTTTCGGCGGATGCGACAGAGTCGTTGTCACATTTGCCAGTTCTGTCTCCACCTTCTCCGGCATGTCGCGCGTTTGCTCGGTGAGTAAAAAAGCGACCCGTTGCGGTTCTAACCCACCGATAAGCAAGGCCGCCGTAATGTGCTGGCGAGTACCGGGCAGAATGAGCGCCTGGTAGTGTCCGCGATACATTGCCGTCCGTTCACGAAACCGCTCCAATTGCGCCTGAAAGGACATCGGTGGTTCGCTCATTGCTGATTTTCTTTCCCTTCATTGCCGGCAGTAACGTCACATCTATCTGTGTTCCCTCGTATCATACCAATTCCCTCCGTCACAAATGTGACTCGCTGACCAGTCAGCCACGAAACAGGGCAGAGCATCTCCCTGCGTGTGACTCATACTAGCGTCCTCATCATAACAAACAGGAATGGCACGCGACATCGGTCCTGGACGGATGTCGCGACTCACAGGTCGGCGGACATTGCCACAGCCCATCCCGGAATCGTTGTCGCAGCAGAAACCCGCTGCGCATACGCAGCCGCATTCGTCTTCTGTCCTCCGTCCTTTCGTCCCCGCCGGCAACGCAAATAGGACGTCCGGGGACGCCGGTTCAGTCAGGGTCATCGTAATCCTCGGGGAGATACAGCGCGGTGGACCAGGGATGCGGATGGGTGGG
>CAKZQX010000620.1 GCA_937141995.1 uncultured Chloroflexaceae bacterium
GCGCAGGTTCTACTATTTGAAAGGTATTGCCCCATGACCAACCCGTTTCAGACAGGCTCTTAATCGACGAGCACCGTCATGCGAACAGAAATGCTTTACACTAATGCCGGGTTGTAGCAATGGCGGAACAACCGGAGACACAATAATTATGCATGCTCCAGGATGTGGAACACACGCGACTTTCGCGGACAAAGCGCCCCAACCGTATGGCGCAACGTGTTGTTCCGACGCTCTCCATGCGCGGTCTGCCCCGTTTCATTCCCGCCGGCTTCATGCGGATCGTCGGGAAGAACCGGCGCATACGTCTGCCAAAAATCCGTGGAACCCATCCCGGCGCGATAAGTGGGCGGAATGGCGTTCCTCAGGCGTTGGCATGGAGCCGCACTGCGAACCCCAATCGCAGAGCCACTCACATGCCGATCTTCATCCATCTTCATGCGCGAACGCCGGCAGGATAAAGGGCGCATGCTCCGGCACTATTTTGGTATTTACCTGCGCAGTGCCATAACACCGACCGACAAAGACCGGAGTAGCATTCCTCTTCCGAGAAATGCATCCGGGCTAGTTTACCTGATTCCCCCGATCCGGTTGACATACAAACATGGTCTGCGCCCTATCATTACCCGGCGACGGGCGCAAAACAGCAGTTCGCCCCCCCTTTTCTGAGGTTACACCCGGGTTATTTCCGCATTCTGCGAAACCCGGAATCAGAATACACTCCCGATGAACCGTAGTGTTAATATTGCACAAAGAACCATGTACACAATTTGTGCCTGGTTCTTTCGCCTTTTGCCGTTTTTTCTCCTGCTCCGGTTCGCTTGATCAGCCCCGTTCCACCGCCTTACAGCGACATTTTCCGCGACTTTTCCGAAATAGGACTTAGGTACGTTTCACTTTTAGAAAAAATGGAATACAATGTACATGCCCGTAGAATATGCGGTGAGGGTGGGAGGCAGATTTTCTGCATCCCGGACCGGACCAGACCAAATCCTGAGCCGCAGTCTAAACGGCATAATATATACAACGCCGACAAAAGCGGGCAGTGGGAGTTATGAGGCAATACCAGACCTTAGTTATGAAAGTGAGATTCAAGATGCCGAACAAGTACTCATCGAGCATAGGTGAAGTTTCCCTGGAGGAGGGCGGCGTAATTCCGGTTACCAAGGCAACCGCTAATCTGGCCGAAATCATGAAAAACTCCGACAATCGCCCAATCATTGTGACGCAGAACGGTGTGCCGATTGGCGCGGTACTCGGCCTCGAGCTCTTCGCTGAACTGCGCGAACTTGCCCGCCGGCAGGCCCGCGAGATAAGCCGGCCTGGCGAGCAAGCGGAAAATCAGCACGAATTGCACGCCAACAGTGTGAACGGCATATAGTACCACCACTCAGGATAACACGGCCTGAACATGCATGGGTGAGAACCCTGCCTGACATTGACTCAGGCAGGGCATTTCTGCTTCGCCCGGTAATAGCAGGGGAGGTGCGGCTACAAACCACATGCATATGGTCGATGCATGGCCGCAAGCCGCGCCTACGACCTCCATGACAGGACGTACACAGTCGGTTGCAACCCAGGCATCTGCCGGGACACACGCTGCCGCAAACGACATACGCCTTATCGGGAGCAGACGGCCCGTTGGAACATGCACCACGTAACTCCTGTCCATGAAAATCAGTTTCCACGCAGATATGCGCTCCACAAACTTGACTCCCTGTAGAAGCATGCTATGATTGATATAAGTATCAGTCTTCACAAAAATCATTCTCAACAGGAATAGCATCAAATCCGGTAAACTGCTGCTACGTTCAGGGTTGTCGAACATAACCCCTATATCGTTGTGCGCCGGTTCCGGCAATGATGCATAGCCGACTGCTCAATGTCGAGGAGCGGTCCTCGATTGCTACTTTCACAATTCGGTTGTAACGACATAATTTCTGATTTTAGATACAGTATCAGCCCACATCTGCAGCAACTCTGCCATAGATACCGGGCATGATTGCTTTTTCTGCGAATACCTGGCATTCCGGGAGTCGCCACGGTCGGGCATGCGCATGCTGATATCTGAACTGACGGCATGTTACCCGGAACGGTGTGCCGGGTTGCGTGGCCTGTCGTGGTGCGCCGCTTCGCCCTGTTCAGCGTGACAGGTCTTGTTGAAGTAGAAGGAGAGGTGAAATCGGAAAAGTACAGAGAACAAAAGACAAAAACGAAACGCAACGAAGCCGCTGGATCAAGGGATGATTGCGTGTGGGTCTTGTTCCCGCCGCTGGTGTGACTCAGGAGGAATTACAACAATGGAGGATTTTCTCGGCGAGTTTCTCGGCACAATGATACTTATTCTGCTCGGTGATGGGGTTGTTGCCGGTGTGCTGCTGAACAAATCAAAATCACAGAACGCAGGCTGGATTGTTATTACAACCGGCTGGGGGTTTGCCGTTTTTGCCGGGGTATTTGTGGCCGCAGCGCTGGGCGCTCCCGGCGAGATTAATCCCGCCGTAGCGCTTGCCAATATTATTCGTAACCCCGCTGACCTGGGTGGTGGCATTATTCGTATGATTGCCCAGTTCCTGGGTGCATTTGTCGGGGCAGTGCTGGTCTATCTGCACTATCTGCCCCACTGGAAAGAAACCGATGATCCGGGCGCAAAGCTGGGGATCTTCAGCACCGGCCCGGCTATCCGTGACACGACCTCGAACATGATCAGTGAGATTATCGGCACCTTCGTGCTCGTGTTCGTCGTCTTTTCGATTTTTGCGCCTGGACTGGATGGCAATGTTCCTCCCCCGGTAAGCGCGCTGGGTCCGTTCCTGGTGGCGGTGCTGGTCTGGGG
>CAKZQX010000621.1 GCA_937141995.1 uncultured Chloroflexaceae bacterium
ACGTTTTTCCAAAAAGGGCGATGGTTACGTTTCAACCGACGAAACGTCTGGTTTGAACGCCCACTGCGTAAGTCATGTTATTCATCAGAAACATTTTCTGTGAGTTTTAACTCCTGGCGCAGCAGCAGCGCATAGATCAGCGCCAGGATACCCGCAAAGGTAAACCACTGCAGTGCGTATCCCAGATGTGGACCTTCATCCAGCGTGCCGGGTTCGACCGGCTGGGGCAGGGTGGTAGCGTCTGTTCCGGGGAGAGGTGTCTGCTGAATAAAGATCGGTAACAGCGGGTGGGGCACCTGCGTCTGGATCTGCGCAATATCGACCCGCAGCCAGGCATCGATGCGGTTTGCGCCGGGAAGCGGCAGATCAGCCGGTGCCAGCGGACTGTCGGGGCGGGGTTGGGTGCGGCGAGCAATGCCCGCGACCGTCACCGCTTCATCGGGAAGGGCATAGGCGTCCCAGGCAGCCGGTTGGGCCTGGGACTGTGGCAGCCAGCCTCGGTCAATCAAGACAGCGGTATCACTCCCGGCGATGCGGAGCGGGGTCAGCAGGTGAACGCCGTCAATGCCGTTGAACTGCTGATTCCGCCAGACGATACTCGCCGCGTGATCATATGTTCCGGTAACGCGTACCCGCCGAAAATGCAGCGCATCGGGATCGACCGGATCGCCGGTCAGCGTAATGCCGGGTTGCTCCAGGGCGGCAAGGGTAGCGGCGTTGTGGGCCCGTTTTTCCTCAAGGCGGTGCAACTGCCAGAAGCCCAGGCGGATCAGCAGAAGTACCAGCGCCAGAGCCGGCAGATGTTTGAGTAGTTGGCGTTTGCTGACGAAGTGCATAAGCAGGATATCACCGTAATCTACCGCTGTCGAATGGATATTACCCATGATACCCCTATTCGCAACGATGCGGAGCTACGACATTTGTCGGGTTTTGTGGTATACTTGCAACGGTAGCCAACCCCTATAGTACCGTGAGGCGTGCAGCAGTGGCCTTTGGTACGGACCTCTTTGTCTACTCACCGAACCTTCATGGGCAATGAAGACATGAAGAGCGTATGTTTCGTATGATCGAGTACGGTATGCCGGTATCTGCACCGGTCGTTCCTAAGTGTTCTGCCTGAGTTGCTTCATTCCGGCAAACGCAGAGGCAGGCCGCCGTGGAAACTTGCCTTGCATACCGACAGACCCGGCGCGCGTCAGTTGGCTTTGACCGATGCTGTAATGATTGCGGCACCTGTCGCTGTTACACCTGGCTTTACGCTGTTCGCACGAAAGGATTAGCCCGGATGGGCCGGCCTTTCTTCTGATATAAGGATACATCTTTGAGTTTTGATTCATTTGGACTTCACACATCATTGCTGGCGCAGGTAGAGCGTCAGGGTTACACCGCGCCGACGCCGATCCAGTCGGCGGCAATCCCGACTATTCTTGAAGGACGCGATGTCATTGGTCTGGCGCAGACCGGGACCGGCAAGACGGCGGCCTTTGTGCTCCCAATCTTGCAGCAGTTACTCCAGTCGCGCTCCAGTGGCACACGCGCGCTGATTATCACGCCCACCCGTGAGCTGGCGGCGCAGATCCATGCGGCCATCGTTGCGCTGAGCAAGGGCACGAATGTGCGTAGCGCCACGGTCTACGGAGGCGTGAGTATGGGGCCGCAAGAGCGGGCGCTGCGATCAGGTGTTGATATCATCGTTGCCTGCCCGGGCCGCTTGCTTGATCATATTGATCGTGGCTATGTTCGCCTGGATGGATTGCAGACGCTGGTTCTCGATGAAGCTGATCGTATGCTGGATATGGGCTTTCTGCCGGCGATCAAGCGCATCCTGGCGCGGCTACCGGCGCGCCGGCAGACGTTGCTCTTTTCGGCCACGATGGTGCCCGAGATTGAGAAGCTCGCCGCCGGTACAACGCGCAATGCTGCCCGCATCCAGATTGACCCATCGCTGCCGGCAACGACGGTAACGCACGCTATCTTCCCCGTTGCCGCAACGGAGAAGATGGATCTGCTGCTGGAGTTGCTTCGGCATACGTCAACTGAATCGGTGCTGGTATTTACGCGGACAAAACATCGGGCCAATCAGGTGGCGGCGCGGCTGGAACGCGCGCGCTATAGTGTGGCGCGGCTCCACAGCAATCGCTCTCAGAATCAGCGGCAGATTGCGCTGGATGGCTTTCGCAAGGGCACGTTTCAGGTGCTGGTTGCAACCGATATTGCTGCGCGCGGTATTGATGTCACCAGTATCTCACATGTGATTAACTATGATATTCCCGATACACCGGATGCCTATATTCACCGCATTGGACGTACCGGCCGGGCCACCCGCACCGGTGATGCCTTTACCCTGGTGACGCCGGAGGATCAGG
>CAKZQX010000622.1 GCA_937141995.1 uncultured Chloroflexaceae bacterium
GTGGGAATCTCTCCTGTCTCCATCAGATGCTTGAAGCGGCGAATATCTTCCTTGATCTGCTGGGCCGTGACCACCTTGAACAGTCGCGCCAGCGTTGAACCGATTGCGCCCGCCGGGGGGGTGTAGCTCAACGCCACCTTCACCTGCGTGCCCTGTCCGCCCGGTGCCGGTTCAAAGCGGACTTCCCCGCTGTTCTCAACATCGGCATTGGGGAGCGAGCGCCAGGCGATCAATTCATTCGGGCGATCCTGGGTAATCTCGGCATCCCACTCGACCGTGGGAGCGGGAGACATCCGCGCCACCCAGTGCGAGCGCCGACTGTCCATCACCTGGACCGCCTCGATATGCTGCATAAAGCGCGGCAGGTTGGTAAAGTCATGCCAGAACCGGTACAGCTCTTCGGGCGAACGATCAATCGTCACCGAGCGTGCAACTGCAACGCCCCCGCCGTGGGTCGTACCGCTTCCCCCGGCCTGCTCAGTCGTATTTACCCCCAGCGCCTCGTACGCGGGGCAGTGACCGCTCAACCCGCGATACGCCAGGATGCCGCCGATGAGCGCCGGCGTGATGGCCCGGCGTTGCAGGCCATACACGAGCAGCGCACCGCCACCCACCGCCGAAAACCAGCGCTCAGTCTCGCCGACATTGGTACTATCTATGTCGCGTCTGCTGTGTGAAACCGCGTAAGCGTGCTGCAAATCGTCGGCAATGTTAGTTGGCTCCGTCATAATTCACCTCCCTGACCATCCCTACACTACCGCTCGCTCCATTGCGAACCGGTGTACTGTCTTTTCTGCATAGAGAGTGCAAGATATGTGCCAGGAAAGGCGGGGTTGCGGGAGGGGCGGGCTGTTGTGCGTCTACACGTATGCTGTGGGCGTCTGGGGTGTGGGGAATATGGGGAAACTGGGCTACTGGGATGCGTATGTTCGGTACCGTTCACATAAAGCGGGACATGCGTGGTGGGATCTGGACCACGAAAGACACGAAACGAACGAAAAACGCGAAACTACATGATGCCCGCTGTGTTACCGCGCAGATGTTCGTGACCTTTGCAGATGTTCGTGACATTCGTGGTCCGAGCTTCCCTGTCGGCACAAATCCCTTCGACACAGCCCACCTTCCGTAGGTCACACTTCATGAACTTTGCGCAAATAACTCGGATTGTCATCTGGGAGTCCCGGCTTTAGCCGGTGGGAGGCCGGTTGGGACAAGGGCCTCCTGCCGGGAACACCTGATCCGGCTGAAGCTGGGACTCCTGAGCGGTGATATCTGGATTAACAATTCAAAATTCATGAAGCGTGACCCACGACGACCTTTTCAGCCAGGTTCTTGGCAACCTTTGCGGCTTTGCGCGAGCGTATTTGAACAGCAGGACGCTTACACCACAATTGTCATGCCGTCGCGCGCAATGTAGACCCGGTCGCCCAGGATTTTGCGGGCCAGGAGTAGCATCTGGATGGGCTCGGCGCGGATTTCAGCACCGTTGTGGGTAAAGTAGACTGCCCCGGTAAATTGCGGCTCCGCCGCCAGCCGGGTACAGACCGCTTCGACGCTGTGGTGTCCGGTTTCGATCAGGAGCAGATCGCAGTTCGGCAGCAGTGGCAGTAGTTCCTCCACCGCCTCAATATCCCCGGAGTAGACCAGCGTGGTTGTACCATGGCGGATCTGGAAGGAGAAGGAGCGCCAGACGCCATCCGCCGGGGTGCCCATATGCCGGTTGTGGAAGCCGGACACCTGGATGTCGTCATTCGCAAAAAAGAGCCCGTCGTGAGGCTTTGCGACCTCGATCTGGAATGCCAGTTCAAAGTTGCCCTCGGTACCGCGCAACAGTTGCGCGATCCCCTGCCAGACCGTCACATCGGGAATGAAGAGTCTGATCCGCCGACCGTCGATAGCGCCGGCCTGGGGCATGTAGGGCAGGTTCAGCTTGCGCAGGTTCCAGAGCAGATACGGCAGGCCGCCGATATGGTCCATATGCGTATGCGAAATGAAAATAGCCTCGGTCTTCAGCAGATCATAACCTAGCAGATGCGCAGTGTAGGCCGCTGTCTCGCCGACATCAAACCAGTAGAGTCGATCCGCAATCGCAATAATCAGCGCACTATGGTGGCCCCAGGCCTGCGGCTCGGTGCCCGCGCAGGTGCCCAGGAAGGTGAGTTTCATCATATCGCCCTCGATGAATGGGATTTGCCGTGCGGGTATCATAGCATAGGTAGCAGCAAGCTGTGCTCCGATTACTACAACGAGATTTCTTTCTCACCGCAGAGACGCAGCGGGCGCAGAGATGATAAACACGGATGAACTGATCGGCTTGTGGTTCGGCTCTGGGGTGTGACGTATGTTCTTGCACAATACCACGCATC
>CAKZQX010000623.1 GCA_937141995.1 uncultured Chloroflexaceae bacterium
GAAGACGATGAGGCATTCGATAGATGCAACCTGTCACCTGTCACCTGTCACCTGTTACCTAATAACCTGTCCCCTGTCACCTATAACCTGTCACCTATAACCTGACAAACAAAGGATAACAGTTATGCGAGTACGACTACTTTCACTGGTGCTGCTGCTGATCAGCGCGCTGGCGCT
The DNA here is from genome assembly GCA_937141995.1 of uncultured Chloroflexaceae bacterium. Classification (GTDB taxonomy): domain Bacteria; phylum Chloroflexota; class Chloroflexia; order Chloroflexales; family Chloroflexaceae; genus CAKZQX01. Next base: position 178 of record CAKZQX010000623.1, read on the forward strand.
GGCCGCCTGTGGTGCGGAGCAGATTACCGCCGAGGAGATTGTGGCGCGGATGGAGACCGCCCGCGACACAACGCAGGATCTGCATGCGACCGTGGCGCTGGACTTTACGACGGACGAGAAGAGCGGTAACATGCTGGTTGAGGGCTGGATCGAAAAGACCGGCGAGACCGACGAGGAGGGCAAGCCGGTCTACAACATGCGCGCCGAGGTGCTGGAGGCTTCCGAAGCTGAGATCGAAGGCTCGCTCCTGGTCAGCAACGGCGAGACCTTCTGGGCCTATAACCCGGAGGAGAATACCGTCCTGACGGGCAACAAGGCCGATATGCCGGAGCGCCCGGAGACTGACCCGGCCGGCGCAACCGAGGCCTTCCAGGATATGCTGGAGCGCGGCCTCGATGCTTTTGAGATCGAGGTCGTGGCCGAAGAGGAGATCGCCGGTCAGCCCACCTGGAAGCTGGAGTTGACCCCGACCACGGATACCGAGGAGCAACTGCAACTCGATGGCCTGATCGATATTACTATGTGGGTCTCGCAGGATGAGGAGTTTGCCCTGCCGCTTAAGCTGGCGGTGGATGGCAGTGATATGGGCCAGGGGACGCTGGAGGTCCGTTCGTTTGAACTGAACAGCGGCCTGGACGACGACCTGTTTACCTTCGATATTCCGGAGGGGGCCGAGGTGGTTGATGCCGCCGAACTGGCCGAGCAGATGCGCCCGCGCACGATGACGCTGGACGAGGCCGCCGCCGAGGTTGACTTCCCGCTGCTGAGCCCGACGGTACTGCCCGGCGATGCGGCGCTGGTTGAGGTGCAGGTGCTGGGCGGCGAGACGGTCATCCAGAACTATGTCGGTAGCGGCGTCACCTTTAGCGTGGTGCAGAGCAGCGATGATGTCGGTGCGGAGCGCGAGCCGCCCATCGGCAGCGAAGTTGAGCAGATGACAGTGCGCGGTCAGGAAGCCACACTGGTCACGGGCAACGGTGCGCAGCAGGGCAGCCTCCTGCGCTGGGAAGAGAACGGCGTGCGGGTCGTTGTGGCCGGGACGTTGAGTGCCGAGGACGCGCTGCGTGTGGCGGAGTCGCTGGAGTAGTTGCCGGATGCAGCGATGCGGCGTGAGGCGATGAGGCGATGCGATTGTCGATTATGGCACATTCGCATCCGCGCCTCATCGTCTCTTCGCGTCATGGAACAGAGAAAAGCGAACTGTGACAACGAATCAAACAGCATTTATTCGCGCCCGGGGACTGGCCCGGCGCTACCCGATGGGCAAGTCGTTCGTGGATGCGCTGCGCGGGGTCGATCTGGAGATCTGGCGCGGCGAGTTTGTGTCGCTGGTCGGTCCCAGCGGCAGCGGCAAATCCACGCTGCTGCACCTGGTGGGCGGGTTAGTGCGGCCCACCGGCGGCGAAGTTTGGGTAGGCGACCTGGAACTGGCAAGCAGCAGCGACCGCCAACTGGTGGCCTATCGCCGGGATATGCTCGGCTTTGTGTTTCAGAACTTCAACCTGATGCCAATCCTCAGCGCCGTCGAGAATGTCGAGATCCCGATGATGCTGGCAAAAATGTCCCGGCGGGAGCGCCGCGAACAGGCGCTGGAACTGCTGGCGCAACTGGGCCTGCGCGAACGCGCCGATCATCGTCCGTCGGAGTTGAGCGGCGGGGAGCAGCAGCGCGTGGCGATTGCCCGCTCCCTGGCGAATACGCCGCAATTGATCCTGGCCGACGAGCCGACCGGCAACCTCGACAGCAACACCGGGCGCGAGATTATGCGCCTGCTCCAGCGGCTGATCCGCGAGGAAGGATTAACGCTGCTGCTGGTGACGCACGACATGAATGTGGCGCGCTATGCCGACCGGATTGTCTACCTGGCGGATGGGCAGGTGCAGCGGGTCGAAACGGTGACGCATGCGGATGGCGTGGCGGTGCCATGATAACCGCACTGATTTTTGACTTCGACGGCCTGATCATCGACCCCGAAACCCCCGCCTTCGCAAGCCGGCAGATGATCTATGCCGAATATGGCCTGGAACTGGCGCTGGAGTGCCGGCAGCATGCACTGGGCAGCAACCGCAGCTTTGACGCAGTAGCACATCTGGTGACGCTGCTCGAACAGGGGCCGACCTCGGAACGGGCGCACACGCTCGACCACGCCGAGGTGCGGGCGCGCCGCCAGCAACTCAAGCAGCGCCTGAGCGCCGACCAGCCGCTGCTGCCCGGCGTGCTAACCAAACTGGACGAGGCGCGCGCCCTGGGACTGCCCTGCGCGGTCGCCTCCAGCAGCGGGCGGGACTGGGTAGCAGGCTGGCTACACCGGCACGCGATCTACGAGCGGTTTGTCTGCGTGTACACGGGTGATGATGTGGCGGCGACCAAACCCGCCCCCGATCTGTTCCTCAGCGCTGCCGCCGGCCTGGAACGCCCGCCGGAGCAGTGCCTGGTCTTTGAGGACTCGCCCAATGGCATCCTGGCCGCCCGCGCCGCCGGAATGCGCGTGGTGGCGGTGCCCGGCGCGATCTCGCGGCACTTTGATCTGCCGCCCGCCGATCTTGTGCTGCCCGCGCTGGATGCGCTGCCACTGGATGCGTTGCTGCGGATGTTGCCGTAGTTTCCCCGCTTCTTGCTCTTATGCACAAAATTTACATTCCTGCACTATAATACCCACTATAGCAAACTGATCCCGTCAGGTCATCCCATATCACGCTGCAGGCGGTTCGGCACCGCGTATGCCTGCGCCGGGAGCGCCTGCCGGTCATACCCTGTGTCCGGGTGTTTTACGATGTTTGAACGAGAGAGGAAGCAGGAAGCTATGGCTCCTACAACTGATTATGATGTTATTGTGGTTGGCGGCGGGCATAACGGCCTGGTCTGCGCCAACTATCTGGCACGGGCCGGGCGGCGCGTGCTGGTGATCGAGCGCCGCCCGATTGTCGGCGGCGCGGTCTGCACCGAGGAGGTCATTCCCGGCTACAAGATCGATGTCGGCTCTTCCGCCCACATTATGATCCATCTCACCCCGATTATCCGCGATCTGGAACTGGAGCGGCATGGGCTGGAGTATATCGACATGGACCCCTATGCCTTCTACCCACTGCCCGACGGTAGCGGCGCAATCAGCTTCTACCGCGATATTGAGAAGACCTGCGCCAGTATTGCCCGGATCAGCCCGCGCGATGCCGAGGCGTACCGCCAGTTTATCGCCTTCTGGAAGCCGCTGAACGAGGCCATCTTCGATGTCTTCCTCAACCCGCCCTCGTCGGCGCGACTGTTCGGCAGTGTAGGGGCCAGCCTGCCCCGCCTGCCGCGCGGTATTCCGGCGATGGAGGTCACGCGGCGGCTCTTTACCAGTTATGCCCGGCTGATCACCGAGACCTTCGAGAGTGAACCGATGCGCGCCGCGATGACCTGGCTGGCGGCGCAGAGCGGGCCACCACCGGACGAGATGGGCGCGGGGGATTTCTTCGGCTGGAACTCGATGATGCATATCAGCGGCGCGCAACATCCGCGCGGTGGCAGCGGGATGCTGACCCAGGCGCTGGCCCGCACGCTGAACGGGTATGGCGGTACGCTGCTGCTTGATGCGCCCGTACGTCGCATCCTGGTACAGAATGGCGCGGCGTGCGGCGTCGAGTTGGAGCGCGGCGACCGCTTCAGCGCGCCGATTGTGATCTCTAATGCGCATGTGCTGACGACGCTACTCCAGATGGTCGGGCCGGAGCATCTGCCGAATGCGCTGGTTGAGCGGCTGCAGCATGTGCGGGTGGGCAACGGCTTTGGGATGACCGTGCGCTGTGCCGCCGACGAACTGCCCGACTATCCGGGCGCGCCCAGCGGCGGCCAGCCGCACGAGAGTCACCACGGGTTGCAACTGCTGGCCCCCAGCATGGACTATGTGCGCCGCGCCTACGAGGATTATCTGCGTGGCGAACCGGCACACGATCCGGCGGTGCTGGCGATGACCTTTAGCGCGATCGATCCCGATGTTGCGCCGCCGGGCAAACATACGGTTTTCCTCTGGTCGCAATATTTCCCCTACGAACTGGCAAACGGGCAACAGTGGGACGACATCCGCGAGCAGGTGGCCGACAGCATTCTGGAGGTGCTCTATCGGTATGCACCCAATATGCGCGGCGCAATTATCGACCGCTTTATTCAATCGCCGCTTGATCTGGAGCGGCGGCTGGCGTTACTCAAGGGCAATGTGATGCATGTTGAGATGAGCTTTGACCAGATGTTCTTCTTCCGCCCGCTGCCGGAACTGGCCCACTACCGCGC
>CAKZQX010000624.1 GCA_937141995.1 uncultured Chloroflexaceae bacterium
CCCCCGAATTTGTGGATACCCTCCTGGGCATGAGTCGGCCTGCCGGCGCAGCTCCCGCCGTGCCCCAGGCGCACTTATCCGAACCGCTCAGCGACCAGGAACTGCGCGTGCTCCGCCTGATCGTGGCGGGGAAATCCAACCGGGAGATCGCGGCGGAACTGGTCATCACCGTGGGCACGGCCAAGTGGCATGTGCATAACGTCCTGCAGAAGCTGGGCGTCAACAGCCGCCCGCAAGCGATTGCCCGGGCGCGCGAACTGGGCATCGCCTGATCTGGCAATAGGCATCCCCCCGGCCTGTTCCGGCGGACGCGCAGAAGCACGTCCCTACCGCGCGGACGCGCAGAAGCACGTCCCTACCCGCACGGACGCGCAGAAGCGCGTCCCTACCGCGCGGACGCGCAGAAGCACGTCCCTACCCGCACCCCCTATCCTGCATCATGCGTGAACCTACCCACAACCCTATCTTGCGATAGGCGACCCCGACCTGCTCCAGCGCTACACTAAGCATGTCTTCAATCGGCAAGCGACTATCAAGGTCGTTGCCGGACGTAGCGAAAGGAGTTCGCAGTGGCAACCCAATTCTCAATACAGGCCGGCAAACCCTGGAAGGCCCGCTTCTTCACGATCTGGGGCGGGCAGGCAATCTCGCTGCTGGGAAGCCAGTTGGTGCAGTTCGCCCTGATCTGGTACCTGACCGTAACGACTGGTTCGGCAACGGTGCTGGCAACCGCCGCGCTAATCGGAATGCTACCCGGTGTAGTCCTGGGGCCGCTGGTCGGCACCCTGGTTGACCGCTGGAATCGCCGCTGGATTATGTTGCTTGCCGACGGCAGCGTGGCCCTGGCGACGATCGTCCTGGCCCTGGTCTTCGCGCTGGATGTCGCGGCACTCTGGCATATTTACGCGCTGATGTTCATCCGCTCCCTGGCTGGTGGCTTCCACGGGCATGCTATGAATGCGTCAACGTCGCTGATGGTCCCGGTTGAGCAGTTAACCCGCATTCAGGGGATTAATCAGATGCTCACCGGCGGCCTGAATGTGGTGGCTGCTCCGCTGGGGGCGTTGCTCCTGGATCTGCTGCCGCTCCAGGGCATCCTGGCGATAGATGTAATTACCGCTCTGCTTGCCATCCTGCCGCTGTGCGTGATCTGCATACCGCAGCCGGAACAGACCAGGCGAGCAGCGGGACAGTCCGCAGTGCAGGCAACTGTCTGGCAGGATTTCAAGGCGGGAGTGCGCTACATGCTGGGTTGGCCGGGATTGCTGATTATCGGCCTGATGACGGTGGGGATTAACTTTACGATTATCCCGGCGTTCGCACTGCTACCGCTCCTGGTCAGAGACTACTTCGGTGGGAATGCCATCCAGCTTGGCTGGGTCGAGGCGGCGATGGGGATTGGCATACTCCTCGGCGGGGCGCTGCTGGGGGTGTGGGGCGGATTCACGCGCAAGATCCTGACATCCATGCTGGGGTTGATGGGGATGGGGGCCGGCACGCTGATACTGGCGCTGGCACCCTCGTCCGCGCTGCCTCTGGCCGTTGCCGGTGCGCTGCTCGTCGGCCTGATGAACTCTATGACCATGGGGCCGTTCTTCGCCGTCATCCAGTCCACGGTCGAACCCGCTATGCAGGCCCGGATCTTCTCACTGTTGAGCAGCATCGGGGGCGGGATGGCACCGATCGGGCTGCTGATCGCCGGCCCGGTCGCCGACCAGGTGGGCATGCATGCCTGGTTCTTCCTGGGTGGATCGCTCTGTATTGTGATGGGGATAACGGGTCTGTGTATTCCCGCCGTGATGAATATCGAAGCAGAACGCGCTGTTCAGTTTGAGCCACTTGCTCCCGTTGCGGAGCAGATCGTGTAACCAACTGTTGTTTTCGCCGTTGACCTTTTGATGAGGTATGAAAGGAAGCATAAGATGAACAAGTCACACCACTATCGGCCACTGGTCTACTTTTCGCTGGCGTTCCTGACGACGTTTGCCTTCTCGTTTGCCGGAGCGTATGTAAGTTTCAGCACGTCCCTACAGCAGAAGCCTACACTGGGAGGGAAGCAGGCGGAGCGCAGCAGGGTTTTCGACCCCCGTTGCGCTCCTTTCTATATCTAGACGATAACAAAATCCTGAAATGTAACCGCAAAGCCATCGCCCTGCGGAGCCGCACACATCAGGCCGACCTGCAAGGTCGGCGCAGCACTGAGATAGCCTTGTCGGATCAGGGTAAAGTCTGTACCATCCCGCGAGAAATAGACCTCGACGGCCGTACCGCTGCGCTGCACCCGAACCCAGATCGAACGGGGATTATCTCTCAGCGGAACGATAGACCAGTCCGAGTAGTCGCGGGTAATGACCGCACTCGCTTGCTGGACGCCATCCAGATATTCGACGCCACACTTCAACCAGACGGTTTCGCGTTCGCGTACCATCAACCCGGCCTGATCATAGAGGGTGGCATAGTTCCCGCTGATCTTGACGGTGGCGGTAAAATCGCCGGACACCTCCTGGTAGTAAAAGTGTGCGTCGTCCTTGATAAAGTCATGGAGCGTGACCCGCCAGAAATCCGTTTTTCCGTCTGCCGTAACGGTTATAGTACCGTCCTGCTGGTGCCATCTGGTTGGTTCGTTATACCAGTACATTCGATCTCCTTCGCCTGTGATAGGCAGTATGCAGACGAATACAGACTTGCGATCATCTGCCCTACGTGCCCCGATTCTACCATAGGAGGAGTGCCGCCACATCCGGATCTGCTACGCTGCTACCTGTGCCTCCACACACAGCGCCGCCCGCGCATGCCACTCGTGGTCGATATCGCGCATCAGCAGGGCGCAGTCGAACGCCACCGATCCGGCCGGAAAATTCGCCTGGTCTTCAAAGAAGCTCGACTGTACCGCCTGCACCTCCAGCGGCGTTACCTGCCAGGTCAGGCTCCGCAGTTCCAACCCTTCATAACGCCCCGGCTGCGGCGTGGCCGAGTAGCCCAGCGATCCGGCCGCGAAGAAGTCCGAAGCGGCCGGCAGCGAACCAAACACCGAGCCGGCGGGCAGATCAGCGGACACGCGGGCGGTGACAGTCACGCAGGTTGCACCATCATCGCTCTGCAGCGCCACAGAGTAGCGCTCATCCTGCTCGTGTACGCTGAAGCGGGCGTGATGGTGCCGTCCAGGAAAGAGCGTGCCACCCGCCAGCACACTCAGCCGTGAGGAGGTGTCGCGCCGGGGAATGTAGACGCCCTCGCGGCGGGTGCCCTGGTCGTCCCACTCCACGGCGATACGGTGAGCGGCGTTCTCGGAGGCGAGGCCCACCATCGACGGCACAAAGCGCGGGCGGATCTGGGTAAGCCGGATCAGGCAGATGCCGGCAATCCCCACGCCGTTGACGCATTTGGGGCGGAAGGGCGCGGGCAGCAGGCGCGCCGGCACATCAGGATCAACGCGGTAGTTCACCAGGATGCGGCGGGCAATCACGCCCCGCACGGCGGGTAAGTTCAGCATAGCAGTCTCCTTTTTGTAGAACCCCTTGACAACCGACGTTTCATTCTGTAGTATAGCACATATAAGTAAACATGTTTACTTTTTCACGGAGAGTTATTGCGATGCCGAAACCAGCCGGACGCACCGAAAAAGGCGAGCGCATGCGCGAGACGATCCTCGCCGCCGCGCTGGAACGGTTCACCACGCGCGGCTACCACGAGACGACGATGCGCGAGATTGCCGCCGCCGCCGGGCGCTCGCCGGGCCTGACCTACCGCTACTTCGCGCGGAAGGAAGACCTGGTGCTGGCGATGTATGACCAGTTGGCCCAGGAGTTTGACACGGCGATTGACGGGCTGCCGTCCGGGCCGCTGGCAGCCCGCTTCACCGCGATGATGCGTGCCCGCTTCGCGCAGGTCGCACCTTATCGCGGCGTGTACCAGGCCATCCTCGGCTCGGCGCTCAACCCGCAGAACGAACTGGGCATCCTGGGCACGGCCAGCACGCCGCTGCGGGCGCACGTTATTCACGACAACTTTGTGGCGCTGGTGGCGGGCGCAACCGACACACCGCACGCGCGGCAGCAGGTGGATGAACTGGCGCTGGTGTTGTACGCAGCGCACCTGGGGTTGCTGCTGTTCTGGCTCTATGATCCAACTCCCGGCTTTCGCGCAACGGAGACGCTGCTGCGGCTGAGTGAGCAGGGGCTCCGCCTTGGTCGCCGGCTGCTGCGCCTGCCGCCTGTGGCGCGGGTACTGACCGACCTCGCCGCCGCGCTGGAGCCGGTGTTTGGGGCAGAACGAGAAGCCTCCTCCACAACCGATGAAACCTGAAAGGAACACCCATGCACCATCCAACCCTCTCATCAGCCCTGCGCCACCCGCGCACCCAGATGCGCCGGTTTGCCGCCGAGCCGCCAACATTGTCCACGTTGCCCCTACCCACCTGGGCCGGTCTGGTCGGCATTGCTGTGGGTGTTTCGGCCGTCTACGGGGCCTCGCTTAGCCTGCGCTTTCCGCGCTGGCGGCCCACCGGCGGCGCGCTCTGGCTGGCGCTATCGGCCGGGCTCGGCTGGTGTGTCTTTGGCCCGACATTGCTGCTCGTCACGCGGCGCAATGCCCTGACCTGCGCCCACGCCTGCCTGGTGACGATGGCCTACGGCGAGGCGGTGCTGGTGAGCGGCGCGCTTGCCAACCTGCTCCAGGCGCATACGCCACGCCACAACCAGGTCGATCCGCTGCGCTTCAACCTGGCAACGGTGGGCCTCTCAAATGTCGTCATGGCGACGGTGCTGGCGCTGCAACTGCGCGAACTCGGCGTACCCGCCAGGACCACGCTACTGCTCTGGATGGTCGCGCTCAACGGCAGCGGCGCACTCTTCTTCCAGTTGTTTCAGCAGGTGTTGCAACAGGAGACAACCGCATGAGTTTCCTCCCCAAAAACCCGCTCACCATGCGTGGCCGATTTACGCACTGCTGGCTGTTTACCTACCAGACCCCGGCCGCTGCGGTGCGCCACCTGCTGCCGCCACCGCTGGAACTGGTGACCTACCGGGGGTGTGCTTTCTGGAATATCGTCGTCTGCGAGATCCAGGCCATGCGGCCCGCGCCGCTGCCCGCCCTGGTCGGGATCGCCTATCGGCATGTGGCCTATCGGCTCTATGCCCGGTTTACGACCAGCCACGGTACCACGATTGAAGGGCTCTACTTCCTACGCAGCGATTGCAACCGCCCCCTGATGACGCCGGCGGGTAATCTGGTGACAGACTTTAACTTTCACACCGCATCGATCCAGTTGCGCCCGGCGGCTACGACGACCCTGATCCAGATCGACTCGCCGGATGCGCCCGGCTATGCCGCGTTGCGCCCGGATGTGCCCGCCCGGCTCCCGGCTACCTCGGCCTTCGACACACTTGATGCAGCGGCGGCATTTTTGAAATACCAGCCGGCGGGGATCGCGCTGGCGCGGCCCGGGGTTGCCAACGTTGTGCATATCACCCGGGATGCAGCGGCCTGGCAGAGTAAACTGGTGCATGTTGAGACGGCGACCTGGGCCTATCTGCGCGACCAGCCGGTGACGCCGGAGATCTGTTACCAGGTGGAGCCCATCGCCTACCAGTGGAACCGTGGCCGCACCTACCAGATAGAGGCATAAACGCCGATGCGGATCTTCCTTACCGGAGCCACCGGTTTTATCGGTGGACATATCATGCGGTCACTGCTGGCCCGTGGTCATCACCTGACCTGCCTGGTGCGTCCTGGTTCGCGCTCACGGTTGCCGGTGCATCCCCATGTCCGGCAGGTCGAGGGCGACTGGCTGCTGCCGGCGTCCTGGGTGGGGGCCGTGCCGGGGCACGCGGTGGTCATCAACAGCATCGGCATCATTCGGGAGCAGCGCGGGACGAGCTTTGCCGCCGTGCATACCGCCGCGCCGCCGGCCCTGTTTGCAGCAGCGGCGGAGAGCGGGGTTAGCAAGATTGTCCAGATCAGCGCCCTGGGCGCGGATGCGCAGGCTACCAGTCGCTATCATCGCTCGAAGTATGTGGCCGACCGGCGGCCGGCGGAACTGGGTGTGCCCTATGTGGTGCTGCGGCCCTCGATTGTCTACGGGCCGGGGGATCACTCCATGCGCCTGTTTGCGCGTCTCGCCGCCCTGCCGATCACGCCCGTGCCGGGGGATGGTCAGTATCAGTTGCAACCGGTCCACATCAACGACCTGGCGCGGGCAGTGGTCGCGGCGGTCGAACGTCCCGATCTGCACGCGCTCACGGTGGATGTGGGTGGGGCACACGCCCTCACATTTGCGGCAATCCTCGATACGCTGGCCCGTCGGCAGGGCAAGTTGCACGGGGCGCGTATCCTGCCCATCCCCTGGCCGCTGATGCGGCTGGTAGCTGCCATCACCGATCGGCTCGGCGTGGGGCCAATCACCCGTGAGGAACTGGGGATGCTGCGGCGGGGCAACACCACCGATATCGCCCCGTTTGTGAGGGCGTTCGGCTTTACCCCGCTGTCATTTGAGGAAGGTATTCGGATGCGGGGGGAAGTACACCCCATATCATCCCGCGAGAAATAGACCGCAACGGCTGTTTTCCCACCCCAAACATACCCATGCCGCACGGCTGAAAGATACCGTTCAATTCCGGTAATACTCCCCTGCTATACTGCTGATCATTGAGGGCTTTATCCACCGGGATAGAGCTATGCAGATCAATCGGCCATCCCCGCCGCAAGCGGAAAGGAACGTTGTATGCAGCGCCTGGTTGCCCTGTTCGCCGTTCTCATGCTCATGCTCCTGGTTGCCGGTAGCGCCGGCCTGACCGCCCAGTCGCGCCGGCCGGTCTACCTGCCCCTGATTGTTCAGGCGGGTACACCCCCAACCGCCACACCGACGGCCACAGCCACGCCCACCATGACCGCCACCCCGCAGCCGGAGGAGGTTTTCGTCACGACCTCACAGTTGCTGGAGGGTGAAACGTCGCGTCGTCTGGTCGGGGAGGTGCTGAACAACACCAGCCTGGATGTCTACGCTGTCCAGGTGACCGCCCGGTTCTATGATGATCAGGATAGCCTGGTTGCGGTAGCCGGTCCAACATACGCCCGGCTCTATCGGTTCCTGCCCCGCCGGCGTGTCCCGTTTGCGATTACCCTCTACGACCCGCCGGCTACGATTGCCCGCTACGAGCTTGATCTAAACTACGAAAACGATCCCGGTATTTTTACCTACGAGCCGGTGAATGTCCTCTCCAACCAGACGCGGGATATCTCGCTGGGCACGGAGATCTTTGGCGAACTGCGCAACGACCAGAGCATGCCGCTGAAGGATATCCGGGTAGCGGCGATTGTCTATGACCGCGCGGGCGAGGTGCTGGATGTGGGATTCGATATTAAGCTTGAAACGCTTAATCCGGGTGAGACAACGACCTATGTTATCCGGCTCTACGATGTAGACAACCCGGCGGTCTTTCATAGCCGGCTGGTTCAGGCGGAGGGCGAAGTAGTGCCGTAATGCCGGCGGATGTGGGTTGGGTTTTGTTGACATTAATCCCATACGTGATTATCTGTGTGCGAAAGGACATGCAATGATTCCACAAACAGCATCTACCCGGCTGGAACCAGCGGTGCATCAAACGGAAGCGCTCACCCGCCTGGCGGACTGGTTTCAGCAGCGGCACACGTCCTATGCCGGAGCTATCCTGGTCTTACCGACCGGCGGCGGGAAAACATTTACGGCGGTGCAATTCCTCTGTAGCCCGACCGGCCCGCTCTCCCAGGGCTACAAAGTGCTCTGGTTAGCCCACACGCATCATCTGCTCGAACAGGCATATGCCGGCTTCCATAACGGGATTGGG
>CAKZQX010000625.1 GCA_937141995.1 uncultured Chloroflexaceae bacterium
TGCCCGATCTGCCGATCCAGTATGCCGACTTTGCGCAGTGGCAGCGCCGGCGGCGCCGGGGCGCGCTCCTGGAGGTACAACTGGCCTACTGGAAAGCCCAACTGACCGACTGCCCGACCCTGCTTCCACTGCCGACCGACTATCCACGCCCGCCGGTGCAGTCCCTGCGTGGTGGGCTCTACCGGCAGCCACTGCCGGCAGCCCTGGTTGCGCGGCTCAAGGAGGTGAGCCAGGCCGAAGGATGTACGCTTTTTATGGCAATGACGGCCGCATTCGCTACGCTGCTGGCGCGCTATACCGGCCAGAACGATATCGTGATCGGCTCCCCCGTGGTTGAGCGTGGGCGTAGCGAGATTGAACATCTGATTGGCTTTTTCGTCAACAACCTGGTGCTGCGGCTAGATCTGGCGGGCAACCCTGGGTTCCGCGAACTGCTCCGGCGCACGCGTGAGGTGGCGTTGGGCGCTTATGCGCATCAGGATGTGCCCTTTGAGCAGGTGATTGATCTGCTGCGCCTGGAGCGTGACCTGAGCTATCAACCGCTCTTCCAGGTTGCGCTGGCGATGGAACTTGAGCCATTCCGCGGCCTGGATCTGCCCGGCGCACACGGGGAACATCTGGAGGTTGTCACCGGCGGTGCCTGGTTTGACCTCTCGCTGGTGTTGGAAGAGCGGGCCGAGGGGCTGGTCGGGGCATGGGAATATGCGACCGATCTATTTGCGGAGCCGACGATCCGCCGCATGGCCGACCACTTCGAGCAACTACTTCAGCAACTCTGCGCCAACCCGGAACAACCTGTCGGCACACTGTCGCTGCTCACCCCGACTGAACGACAGCAGATCCTGGTTGACTGGAATGCGACCAGTGCCGACTATCCCCGCGACGCCTGCATCCATCAGTTAATCGAGGCACAGGTTGCCCGCACTCCGGATGCTATCGCCGTTATCGCGGGTGATCGGCACCTGAGTTATCGGGAGTTAAACCGGCAGGCCAACCATCTGGCGCACCAGTTGCAGGCGTGGGGCGTGGGGCCGGATGTGCTGGTGGGCCTCTGTGTAGAACGTTCGCCGGCCATGGCGGTCGGCTTGCTGGGCATTCTCAAAGCCGGGGGCGCATATGTGCCGCTCGATCCGGCCTATCCGCATGAGCGACTGGCCCTGATGCTGGCGGACGCCGGGGTAACGCTGCTGGTGACGCAGCCGCATCTGCGGGAGCATCTGCCGCCCCTCACCGCCGAGGTAATCTCCCTGGACCCGGATGCGCCGATACCGGGTGAGTGGGACAACCCGGTCAGCGCCGTGCAGCCCGAGAACCTGGCCTACGTGATCTACACCTCCGGCTCAACCGGCACCCCCAACGGCGTGCTGGTTCCGCACCGTGCCCTGGTCAACCATAACACGTCGATTGCGCGCCGCTGTGAAATCCAGGCCGGTGATCGCATCCTCCAGTTTGCCTCGCTCAGTTTTGACGCCTCGGCGGAAGAGATCTTCCCTGGCTGGCTCTGCGGCGCAACGCTGGTCTTGCGCACCGATGCGGCGCTGGCTTCCTTCAATAGTTTTGATCAGTTTATCGCGCAGCATGGGATTACCATTCTGGATCTGCCGACTGCCTACTGGCATGCCTGGGTGCGCCACCTGGAACAGACCCGGGCTACGCTTCCGAACACACTCCGACTGGTAATCGTCGGCGGTGAGGCGGCCCTGCCGGAACGCTATGCTACGTGGCAGGCGCTGGCCGGCGCACATATTCGCTGGATCAACTCCTACGGCCCCACCGAGGCAACCATTGTCGCAACCATCTTTGCCCCCGATCCGGCGCAGGTGGAGCAGTTCAGCGGTAGCATGCCGATTGGTCGTCCGCTGGACAATGTGCAGGTCTACATTCTGGATCAGGCGCGCAACCCGGTGCCGATTGGTGTCTCCGGCGAACTACACATTGGTGGCGCGGGCCTGGCGCGTGGCTACCTCAATCGCCCGGATCTGACCAGCGCGCGGTTTATTGACCTGGAGATGGGTGACTGGGACTCGGCGACCGGGGCAACCATTTCGGATCGCCCGATACGGCTCTACCGCACCGGCGATCTGGCGCGCTACCGGGGCGATGGTACTATCGAGTTTCTGGGGCGGATCGACCAGCAGGTTAAGATTCGCGGCTTTCGCATTGAGCCCGGCGAGATCGAAACGCTGCTGGGGCAGCATCCCGCAGTAGCCACAGCCGTGGTTGTGGCGCGTGAGGAAACGCTGGGGGAGTGGCGACTGGTAGCCTATGTCGTGCCGGCAGATGCCGAGCAGCGTTTACTCATTCCCACCCTGCGCAGCTTCTTGCAGGAGCGGCTCCCTGACTATATGCTCCCGTCGGCCTTTGTGCAGCTTGCGGCGCTCCCACTGACCCCCAGCGGCAAACTTGACCGTGATGCGCTGCCGCTCTTCGATCCGGCAACGCGGCAAGATCAGACGGGCTACACGGCCCCGCGTAATTCGGTTGAGGCTACCCTCGCCGATATCTGGGCCGATGTGCTGCGCCTGGAGCGGGTGAGTATTCAGGATAACTTCTTTGCCCTCGGCGGTCACTCGCTGCAGATTATGCATCTGATCACCCAAATTGAGGCTGCCCTGCCCTATCCGGTCGCCATCAAAGATATCTTTCTCTACCCAACAATTGCCGGCCTCGCCGAAGTGTTGGCACAGCGTTCTCCACTCCCGGCCGACTCCGCAACTGCCCAGCCTCAACTTGAGATTGACCGGACAGAGCGGCGGGAAAGCGTGCCACATGCCGGATCGGCCCTTACGCTTGAACTACGGCCGCTCCTGCCTCTCTTTGCCGTCCGTAAGCTTGCGCCGGTAGAAGCTGCAACCTTCGGCACCCTGCCCTTCCCCGGCCTGCCCCCCGCGCTACTGGAGCAATTCGGCGTGAGTCGCAGCACCGTAACACACGAGTGGTATGATAACCTTCCGGTCTTTGATGAGCTGTTAGCGACGCATCTAGGGCGGATTGCCCTCTTTACGCTGCCCCACTTTGATGACCAGTTGTACCAGGATCAGACCGGCCTGATCGCCAGTATCATCGAAGGGTTGGAAATGGCCCGCTGGCTGGGGGCGCGCGTCGTTTCACTGGCCGGGTTGATCCCGTCCGCCACGGATTATGGCCGCGCTATCGCCGCTGCACTTGCCGGGCGCGACGATCTGCCGCTGCTCTCAACTGGGCATGCAACTACCACCGCCGCAGTGATCCTGTCACTCGATCGCATCCTGGCGGAAAGCGGACGCGACATAACGCAAGAGCGGGTGGCGTTTCTGGGGCTAGGTTCAGTTGGTCTGGCTGCTCTCCGTCTGATGCTGCGTTGCCGACCACATCCGGAGACGCTTCTGCTCTGCGATATCTATCAGAAGCAGGCGGAACTGGAACTGCTGCAGCGGGAACTGGTCACTGCGTCGGGCTTTAAAGGAACGATACAGATCATTGCATCGCCGGGTGCCGTACCGTCTGAACTGTATACCGCGACAACCATTGTTGGCGCGACCAACGTGCCGAACATCTTAGATATAACCCGCGTCAACTCCGGTACACTGATTGTTGACGACTCTGCGCCGCACTGTTTCGATCCCGACCAGGCTCGCCGGCGGTTTGAAGCAGAGCAGGATATTCTCTTTACCGAAGGTGGTGTCGTCCAGGCTCCGCAGCCGATTACGGCTACGCGGTACCTGCCGCGCCTGGCAGAGCGGGCCTTGCCCGCGCATGCGAAAGCGCTTTTGGCACACTACAACCCGCATGAGATAACCGGGTGTATTCTTTCCAGCCTGCTATCTGCCCATTTCGCCCACCTTCCGCCCACGCTGGGCTATGTCGATCTGGCGACTACGTTTGAACACTACACGACGCTGCGTCGTCTGGGATTTCGCGGAGCAGACCTGCACTGCGAAGGCTATACTTTCTCTGAATCGGAAGTTACCCGCTTTCGCCGACAATTTGGTACATGACAGCAGCAGAAAATGAGGCAATTATCGTGGTTTCAATGCGACATATCTATCTGATAGGAATCCTGCTCCTCGGCATCACCGGTTGTACCAGTCTGGCGATGTCGCCGGCAGTCACACCAACTGCACAACTGAATCCTACCCCAACCACCGAACCCAGTCTGCGAGGGAGTGGCGGCACATTGCGGCTTATTTCCTGGGATGCGCCAACAACGCTCAATCCTCATCTTTCTACCGGCAACAAGGATTTTGAAGCCAGCCGCATCATCTACGAACCCCTTGCCAGCTTTGATAAACATGACAACCTGGTTCCCATTCTGGCCGAAGCGATTCCCTCGCTGGAGAATGGCGATCTTGACCCGGATGGCCTGTCGGTCACATGGCGACTGAAACAGGGCGTGAAATGGTCGGATGGTGAAGATTTCTCGGCGGATGATGTCCTCTTTACCTACGATTTTATTACCAACCCGCTCATCGAGAGTTCGAGTGCATTTGCCTATGAAACGGTCAGTCGGGTCGAAGCGATCGACCGCTACACGGTCAAAGTTCACTTTGCCGATCCCAATCCGGCCTGGTTTACACCGTTTGTGGGCATACCCGGTCAGATTCTGCCTGAGCACAAGTTTAGCGCCTACAATGGCGTGAATGCCAAAGATGCTCCGGCTAACTTTGGTACGAACAATGGTGACACCGTTGGCACCGGACCCTACCGGGTCGTCTCATTCAAACCCCAGGAAACGCTCTTTCTGGTGACAAAACTGGTGGAAACGAATAAGATTGTGTACGAGGTTAATCCATTTTTTCGTGAACCCGATAAACCCTACTTCTCCCGAGTTGAACTGCTCGGTGGGCGCGAACCGCATCAGGCAGCCCTGGCGGTGTTTACCAATACGACCCCCGAACGGGCCGATTATGCCTTCGATCTGCAGGAGTCACCCGACGAGTTGCAAGATCTGATTGCAGCGGGGCATGGCACACCCAACGTCAATTTTGGCAGCCGGTTGGTCTTCCTGGATCTCAATCGTACCGATCCGACACAGGACTCCCGGTTGGGAACGGAGCATCCCTTTTTAAGCGACCTGCGTGTGCGACAGGCGCTGGCCTATGCCATAGACCGCGAAAAGCTTACTGAAGCTATCTATGGGCAGTTTGGGCATGCTGCGGACCAACTCGTCGTTGCGCCCGAAGAATACCACTCGTCCACGACAAACTACACATTTGACCAGGAGCAGGCCAGAACCCTGCTTGAAGCAGCCGACTGGATCGATACCGATGGCGATGGTATCCGCGATAAAGATGGCATGCCGCTTCGGTTTGCCTACGAGTCCTCAGTGAATTTTCGCGATTTGCAGCAGATGGTCCGCCGTGACTTGCGTGCTGTTGGCATAGAGATAGAGATCAAAACGGTTGATGTGGGCGTTTTCCTGGGTGATGATCAGTCCCATCCAGACTCAAGCGGGCGCTTTCTGGCCGATATGCAAACCTATGATATCTCGATGGATACCATCGATCCGGGTGCCTACCTGGGTTGGTGGAAATGTGATCAGATACCCCAGGCAGAGAACGAGTGGGTGGCCGGGATCAACGTCTCGCGCTGGTGCGATCCCGAATTCGACGATCTGCATGTGCGTGTTATGACCGAGATCGATAAGGTTGCGCGCCGCGAGTTAATTATAGAGATGAATGATCGGTTTATTGCAGACGTTGTCGCCATTCCCCTGGTGCATGTAGCGGATATTTCCGGGATGCGCAACGATCTGGCCGGTGTAGAACTGACGCCGTGGGACGCCGATGTGTGGCAGATCAAAGACTGGAGGAGTCGTTCATGATGAGTACCGATACACCAGACATGCCTGTATTTGAGACTCCCACCGTAGCAGACGCGGCTCCTGTCCCATCCGCGCGGGGCAACTGGCTGCGGAATCTGAACATCGGCAGCAAGCTGACCATCGGGTTCGGGTTACTGGTGGGGCTGACACTGCTGGTCTTTGGTATCAGTGCCTTTGCTGCACGCCAGGTAGCTCTTGCCCAGCAGCGGGTTGACGAGAGTTCCCAGGTTGTGCTGGCTTCATCGCGTGCCCATGCTAATCTGCTCAGAATGACCAGCAATGTACGCGGCTACCTGGCTCTGGGCGATCCCGCATTTCTCCAAAGCTATCAGGATGTGGAGCAGGAATTTCGCGGGAATCTCAGTGTATTAGGCCAGTTATCCGACCGGCCTGTGTTTGGCATGGAAAACCAGGAACGCCTGGATGTCCTGAAGCAGCAATTCAATGATTGGCAAACTCTGCCCGGTGAACTCTTTGCGCTGCGTGATGATCAAATGGAACGCGAACCGGCTTATAACTGGTTGAACACAGCCGGTGTTGCGGATGGCGGGCAGGTACTCATCATTATCAACGAGATGATCGAAGAACAGGCCCGGCGGGAACCTTCCATCGAGAACAATACGCTGCTGAAAGACATGGCGGCCTTTCAAAGCTCTTTTGCAGCGATGTTTTCCGGGTTGCGCGGGTATGTTACCACCCGCAACCCCAACTTTCGCTACTATGAATATGAGGTAAATCTCGAGATTAATGATGATACCTGGGATACACTGGGTAAGCAGATGTATCTCCTTACGGATACCCAACAGGAGATGATGCGGAATATTGCGATTCATCGCCAGAACTTTATTAAAGAGGTACCGGAAGAAGCCTTTGCTATCCTGGAGAGTGATTCCTACGAATGGCGTCGGGATCTCTATACATTTGAAAAAGAGGTCGAGCCATTAACCAGTGAAATGGAGAGTCTGCTAAGTGCGATGACTGATAATCAGCAGGTAACCCTGCAGCGTAATCTTACCCAGGCACGACAGACGCTCAATACGGCCGTAACGCACACCATGATTGTTGGCATTACTGCGGTCGTTCTTGGTATGATCCTGGCATTTGTCTTTCGCCAGACCATCGCCGGGCCGGTACGCCGCCTGACCGGCGTCGCCCGACAGATTGGCGGCGGCGATTTAAGCGTCCAGGCACCGGTTGAGTCCGGTGACGAAATCGGCATCTTTGCTCGCACATTTAATGATATGACCCGGCAGTTACGCCAGACGCTCTTCCAGATCCGCAAGGAGAAGAAGCGCGCCGATGATCTACTGCATGTGGTTATTCCAATCGGTGTAGCGCTTTCCTCAGAGCGCGATTTCAACCGATTGCTGGCAAACATCCTTTCAGAGGGAATGAACTTTTGCCGGGCGGACCGGGGCTTACTCTTTCTGCGCGAAGAACGGGAGTTAAAACTGGTGATGCTGCGCAAAAGCTCCCAGGATACCCTTATCGACACGCAGATGCGGGCCGATCCACTGGCACATATTCCGCTGTATGATGCGGAAACCGGCGAAGTAGACAATCTGCATCCCGCGCCGTATGTTGCCTGTCGCGGTCAGTCGGTCAATGTTGGCGACCTCGCCGGTGCCGCTCCACCATTTAATTTCCCCCGGCTGATGCAGGTCGCAGCCGTGGATCATTACCAGGCTATTTCGCTCCTGGCAATTCCCCTGAAGAATAATCAGGATCAGGTGCTCGGCGTCCTGCAACTGCTCAATGCCCAGGATCAGGAAACCGGCCAGGTGATCCCCTTCGATGCCAATCTGCAGCAGATGATGGAGTCGTTTTCATCGCTGGCTGTTGCCGCACTCGAGTCCTACATTCGTGAACAGAACCTGCGCCAGGAAATTCAGCAACTGCGCATTGAGATTGACGAAAACAAACGCCAGGAGCAGGTGAATGAAATTGTTGACTCTGACTTCTTCCAGGATTTGCGCACCAAAGCGCATAACCTGCGCAACCGGCAACGGTCGGAGGTCAAACCCAACTCCGAGGGCCAGTCCGAGATATAAATTACGACAATGATGTTCATTCATACGCTACTAGAGGGAGCATAGCATCATGACGCGCGAGTCACACGAGGATGATCTAACGGCGATTGTGCATGGAATGAAAACGGTGGCCTCACCGTTTCGGACTGTGCTCAACGAACTGCATCGCACCTATCAGGCATATAATGAGGGTACACTTTTTCATACTACGCCAGAGCTAGCCCGATCCAATCCCAATTGGTTTGGGATCTGCGTCGTTGATACATCCGGCCAGATCTATGAAGTTGGAGATAGTCAGCATGCCTTCACAACGCAGGCTCTGGCAACGCCCTTTGTGTACGGCATGGTCCTGGCGGATCAGGGGCGCGATGCGGTGCTGGAGCGCATCGGGGTTATGCCCGCCGATGACAGTTTTTATCTGCCCGATACGCCGATACACTCCCTGCCCAATCCGTTGATCCCGGCGGGCGCCCTTGCCACGGTGAGCAGGCTGACAGGCAGTACCACGACTGATCGGCTGAACCATGTTCTGGAGCTATTTCAGCGGTATACCGGGCATGAGATGCGCATTGACGCCACGGTGTTTACCTCCAGTCGCCTGAGTGGGCATCGCTACCGCGCCCTTGCCTACCATATGCTGGATCGCGGGCTTATTGGCGAACATGTCGATGAGACGCTGGATCTCTTCTTTCAGCAGCAGTCGCTGCTGGTTACCTGCCGCGACCTGGCCGTTATGGGGGCAACGCTGGCGAACGGCGGCACTAATCCCGTCACGGGCGAGAGTATCCTGAGCCCGGAGCATGTCCGCGATCTGCTCAGCGTCATGCATGCCTGTGGCATGCGCAATTTCCAGGGCGAGTGGAGCTACCGCGCCGGGATGCCTGCCGAGAGCGGCGTCAGCGGTGGTCTGCTGGCAGTTGTGCCGGGGCAGGTCGGCATCGGAGTATTTTCGCCGCTACTCGGTTCGCATGGACACAGCCTGCGCGGCATCAAGGTCGTCTACGATCTGGTACAGCGGTTTGGTCTGCATCAGTTTGATGCGCCCCATGCCGGTACAAAGCTGCGTGAGGCATTGGCGGGGCGCTCCGCAACCACAGCCCGCAACCGCGTGGCGCGGGCTCTGAAGACACCTGATTAACACCAGTTCCGCGATCTCTAGCTCGGAAAGAATGTCGCCTGCGGCTAGGGCGGAGGCGACATGCCCTTCCGGGTTCGTGACCGCGTAATTCATCTTACAGGAGTTACGCGGTGGGGGGGTGGACCACGAAAGCCGCGAAATGAGTGAACAACGCGAAACGACCAGTACTGAGATGCGTTACGCGATCCTGTGTTTGACTGTGGATATTGCCTCCAGCGGAGTGGAAGAGGACATCCTTGCTCACAAAAAAGTTGCACTGTGTGCAACTTTTTTGTGAGCAAGGATAAAACA
>CAKZQX010000626.1 GCA_937141995.1 uncultured Chloroflexaceae bacterium
GCCACCGCGTCGGCAACCCGTTCGGGCTCCTGCTCGTCAAGCGTCTGTGGCTTGCCTTTGCCGATGGCGCAGTAACGGCAACCCCGGGTGCAGGTATCGCCCAGCAGCAGGAAGGTCGCGGTGCGATGGTTCCAGCACTCGCCGATGTTCGGGCAGCGTGCCTCCTCGCAGACGGTATTCAGCCCCTGCTCGCGCATCAGGCGGACCACATCGTGATAATTCTCGCCTCCCGGCGCGCGGGCCTTCAGCCAGTCGGGTCGTCGGGGGCGTGGCTTTGGCGTGGCGGCGGGTGGGTTCTGGGCCGACGCTGCCGATGAGCTATTGCCTGGCGTTAGTGGTATATATTCAGGCATATGTTAACCTTTCCAGGAATTGAGCGTGCATTACATTATTCAACCAGATCTACGCCGAAGATCTCCCCAAAACATTGTACCACCTGCGCCTGGACCCTTTCTAGCGGTGGCGCGCTGCCCAGCACCCGCTCCAGCGATGTAACCCCCCGGTCGCGGATGCCGCAGGGGACGATCTGCTCAAAGCCGCGCAGGTCGGTGGTAACATTTAGGGCAAACCCGTGCGAGGTGATGCCACTCGCGCTCAGCCGGACGCCGATGGCGGCAATTTTGGCCGATTGCTGCCCGTCAGTGGCGACCCACACGCCGGTCAACCCCGGCACGCGGCTCCCACTGAGGCCGTAACCGGCCAGCACCCGGATAATCGTCTCTTCCAGGTTGCGCAGGTAGCGTCCCAGGTCGCCGCCATGCTGTGACAGCTTGAGAATCGGGTAGCCGACAATCTGCCCGGGCGCATGGTAGGTGACATCGCCGCCGCGGTCACTCTCAACCCGGGTGACGCCGCGCCGGGCCAGTTCATCGGGTGTAACCAGCACATGCTCCCGGTGTGATGCTCGCCCCAGCGTGATGGTCGGGGGATGCTCCAGCAGCAGCAGCGTATCGCCGCACCGCCCGGCGGAGCGGTCAGCCACCAGTTGGCGCTGCCAGTCCCAGGCGGTCTGGTAATCGATCTGCCCGGCGTAGATGACCCGGCATGTTCGTTGTGTAACGATTTCCCCGTGCATAGGATGCAGTATACCACAGCCCTCCGGCGGGATGGCAGGTGGAAGTGGTCTCATTCTCGCCGCACGCCGGTTGGGGATGAGAGCCTGTCTGAAAAGCTGATGCGCGTCGGTCCCCCGGCATGCGGGGTGCCCTGCGCCACCGGACAGCGCCCCCGGCGTCCCGGCGTCAGCCGGTTCCGGCCACACCCCGGCTGACGCCGGGACTCCCGCGCCGGGGCCGTCGCCCCATGACCAACCCGTTTCCGACCGTCTCTGAGAAGCTGGTGAGATGCGCCAAACTGCCCTTGCGATAGCTACGCTGAACCGCTACACTGACCGCAAAAGCTCTAAGAGAGAAGGTTGATGCTATGTCGCTGCGGATACGGTTAACACTCTACTATACCGGTTTCTTTGCCTTTGCGCTGCTGCTGCTTGACATCGGGACATTTATGGCGGTCAAGCAGACGTTAACCCGTGATGCGCGTACTGATCTGCAGGCGGGCACTAAACAGATTCTAGAGATCTATAATCGTAGCCGCGGCCGCTTAGAATTTGTCGAACGGGATGGCGCAATGATGATCCAGGTGGGGGGCAGCCCTGCCGAGGCTTTTGTTATCCCCAACCTCTCTGCGCAGGTCTTTTCGCCGCGCGGTGATCTGGTCGGCCGCTCGCCCAATCTGGATGGTCAGAAGCTGCCGCTCCCGGAGGATGTCCTGGATATGACGGTTGACTCTGCCGGGGATTTTATCTTTCGGGATGTTGACGGGGTGCGCTGGCTCTCGCTGATCACACCGCTGGGCCTCACAAACAGCAACCAGCTTGTCGGCTATCTGCAGATTTCGCGCCCGCTGGATGATATGGAACATACGCTGGGATTACTTATGCTGATCCTGTTGGGGGGGGGCTCGGTGGCGCTGCTGGCGGCGGCGACCGGCGTCTTCTGGCTCTCGCGGGCCGCGCTCGCGCCGATTGAGCAGGCGGCCAAGACTGCCCGCAGTATTGTGCGTGCCGAAGATCTGGGCCAGCGTATTCCTATCCCCGCCTCGCAGGATGAGTTGCAGCGCCTGACGATTATCATCAATGAACTGCTGGGCCGCCTGGAAGCACTCTTTACCGCGCAGCGCCGCCTGATAGCCGATGTTTCGCACGAACTGCGCACGCCCCTGGCGGCGATGCAGGGCAACCTGGAGGTGCTGGCCCGGGGCGCGCAGCGTGACCCGGAACTGCTGGCTGAGTCGCTGGCCGATATGCGCCGCGAAACCACCCGTTTGATCCGCATGGTCAATGACCTGCTGCTACTGGCGCAGAGTGAGGCCGGGGTGCAGATCCGCCGCGAGCCGGTCGAACTTGATACGCTGCTGTTGGAGATCCATCGGGATTTGCACACCCTGGCAGGCGATGCCATGCTGCGAATTGGGGCCGAGGATCAGGTGATTGTGCAGGGCGACCGCGACCGACTGAAGCAGGCGCTGCTCAACCTGGGGGTGAATGCGCTACAGCATACGTCGGCCGGCGGCACAATCACGCTCGGTCTGGAGCAGCGGAGCGGCTGGGCCTGCCTGTCTGTGGTTGATACCGGCGTGGGAATTGCCGCCGAAGATCTGCCGCATATTTTTGATCGCTTTTACCGGGCTGATCGCTCCCGTTCGCGGCATGGTGGGGGCGCAGGGTTAGGGTTGGCGATTGTCAAGTGGATCGCCGAGGCGCATGGCGGTCAGGTGTCGGTTGCCAGCGTACCCGGGCAGGGCAGCACATTCGCTATCTGGCTGCCGCTGCCGCCTGCTACCGGCAGTTCGGCGGTGTTGTCCGGTAGTGGGCAGGTTGTTGCCGGGTAACCGGCGGGTAGGGACGCACAGAAGCGCGTCCCTACCCGCAAAAATGCCGACAGTATTGTTTCGCGCACAGGCGCA
>CAKZQX010000627.1 GCA_937141995.1 uncultured Chloroflexaceae bacterium
CAGCCGGTACAGCCATCGACGACCTCGGCAACGAATGCGGCGACGGCGAGGGTGGAGGTCCACTTCACTCGGACCGAAGCTCTGCGCACCGCCGCTTTCTGGGCGGTGACCCTGGCCCTGTCGATCCAGGGCATGGTGGTCACCGGTCTGACCTTCCACATCACCGATCTGGGGGCCCTCAACGGCTATTCGCCGACCGAGTCGGTGGCCTTTTTCGTGCCCATGGCGGTGATTGCCACCGCCACCGGCTACCTTGCCGGCCTGGCCTGCGACCGTGTTCCCATCCGCTTCCTGGTGATGGTGATGTTTGTTTTGCCCTATCCGGGCTAAAGGTCAGCAGTTTACCTGAATGATCATGCTGCGATGAAATTCTGCCTGGAAAATACCCTGCATACACGGTGTAAAGTAAATCAGAGAAACAGATGAGCATTGTACTTCCCGGTGGCTTCGGGCAGGTTGGCGCGATTTTAGCTCACGCATTTCACCGCGATGGACATGAAGTCGTCGTTCTCAGCCGCAATCCGCAACCTGCACCCTGGACTACTCTGGCCTGGGACGGCAGGACGGTGGGGAGTGGGCGCATGCGCTTGACGGCGCGGATGTAGGTATCAATCTGGTCGGGTATACGGTCAACTGTCGCTACCAGGGCTTTACCTTCAATGAACCCGACCTGGCCGGAGACAGCGCAGAACCTCTATCACGAGTGGCGTACGCTACAGGCCGGTTGTTCTGCTACTTCTTAGAGACTGTCTGAAACGGGTTGGTCAGCCGGAGGCGCATCCCAGCCGCCGGATGGACAACCGCGTAACGCGTGTTAATCAGCACCCCGCATCAGGGTATCGCAGGATAAAAACCGGCCGGCCCCGCGCCGACCGGCCGGTCACAAATTGATCCGGACGGCTACTCCTGCGCAGCCTGATCTAATTGCAGCGAGACCGAGTTCATACAATAGCGCCGGCCGGTCGGCGCGGGGCCATCGTCGAAGACATGGCCGAGATGGGCATCACACACACTGCAGACCACCTCGGTGCGGCGCATAAACAGGCTGAAGTCCACATCCGTCTCAACAGCCTCCGGCTCAATCGGGGCATAGAAGCTGGGCCATCCTGTGCCGGAGTCAAACTTGGTATCGGAGCTGAACAGCGGGTTCCCGCAGCAGACGCACTTATATACCCCCGGCTCCTTGGTGTCGGCATACTCCCCCGTAAAGGGGCGTTCGGTGCCTTTCTTGCGCGTCCCCCGATACTGCTCCGGCGTTAACTGCTCGCGCCACTCCTGTTCCGACTTCACAACTTTCTGCTGTGTCATGTCTATCTCCTCTATAGTCTGGGTATGCATATCCTCCTATCATATTCTCATGATAACAAAATTTACGCAAGATCAATATTAGCAAAAGGCTAGAGCAAGCAGGAAAACAAAGAACAGAGAGACTGTTTGAAACGGGTGTGTCATGGGGATACGGCCCCGGTGCAGGAGTTCCGGCGTCAGCCGGTGTGCGGCCGCAATCGGTTGACGCCGGGACTTCCGGGGTGCTGTCCGGTGTATCCGGGCAACCATCACGACGTATGATCGACGCGAACTACCGTTTCAGACAGGCTCAGAGAACACGGAACGAACACGGAAACTAATTCCGTAGGGACGCGCTTCTACGCGTCCGCAAGTCCGCCTGATGTGGGAATGCTATTCCTGGGTAACCACCTCTGATACCAGGTTGCCGTCAGAAGGGTAATCAACCGCACAGCGTGCAACCAGGACCAAGGTCGTGTGGTGCCGTTCATCACCTCTGCATCCGTTGCGTCTGCTGCGATTGTGACAACCAATGAGTATGACCGACTGATGCATTCCGGCAAAACCGGTTACCCTGAAAGCGCATCACGCCCCACTGAGAGGAGTTACGCAGTTGCTATGCAAACCGGACGTTTCACCCGATGAACGCCGTATTCGCCTGCGGCAGCATGGTACTTGCTGAACAAGCATGGAATCTTCCGCCCGGCCGGAGGCGCATCCTGGCCGCCGATGGACAACCGCGTAACTCCTGCCATTGAGTGGTATTATGAAACCGGCGCATGATAATCAGGCGCGACCGTCAGACTACGGACTACAGAGTACAGACTACGGACTACGGACAACCGAAATGCGATCACTTCCCGACAATCCGGCAACACTGCTGCGAAACCTGGCCGCCTGCTGCGCGGCACGGGGTGTCTCGGCCTGGCTGGTGGGCGGCGCGGCGCGTGATCTGGCGCTCGGCCTGATGCCCCACGACCTGGATGTGACGGTTGATGCCAACGGCCTGGAACTGGCCCGCCAGTTTGCCGATATGATCGACGCGTCATTTGTACCGCTCAAGGATGAGCGGGGAGCCGGGCGCGTGGTGACGCGTTCGATTGATGCGGCAACCGGGGCGCGACTGGTGCTGGATCTGGTGCAGTTGCAGGCACCCACCCTGGAGGAAGATCTACGCCTGCGCGACTTTACCATCAATGCGCTGGCGCTGCCGATAGCGGATCAGGCCGATCAGGCCGCAGCATTTATCGATCCCTGTGGGGGTCTGCCGGATATTGCCGCGCGCCGGTTACGCCCATGCAGTCCCGCGAGTCTGCCGAACGACCCGCTACGCATCCTGCGGGCGGTACGCTTTGGCGCGGCGCTGGGGTTTGCCGTCACTCCAGAGTTAGATCAGGCGATCCGGCAGTATGCCCCGCGCATCACCCATCCCGCCGCTGAGCGCGTCCGTGATGAACTGCTCAAGCTGCTGCATCTGCCCAATGCCGCGCCCTGGCTGCGTTACCTGGATGCTACCCGTGTCCTGACGCAGATCTTCCCTGAACTGGAGCAGAATCAGCTAAATATTGATGCGTCAATTAAATTTGATGCTTCATAATGATCTTTTTGATCAGGTATGTTTGGTAATTAAAAACAATTCTGATATTTTTGCAGTCCGTTTTTTGGTGGGTATGCCCAC
>CAKZQX010000628.1 GCA_937141995.1 uncultured Chloroflexaceae bacterium
TGCACCGGCAGCGTTGAGGTCGGCACCGACTCATCTTCAGACACGCGCCGCAGACCAAGCCGTCCCAGCGAGAGGATCAGCGCAAGGATGACCAGGGCCGCAATTGCCAGGTAGATCCAGCGGTTACGCTGAAGGGTGGTTTCTTCAGTCTCGTATGTGCCTGCTTCAGGTGCCGGCGTGGGCGCGGCGGGGGTTGGTCGGGCGGCCCCTGCTGCGGGCTCCGGTTTGGGTGCAGTGGGAGCTGGTTCAACGGCAACTCCCCGGCTGCGCAGCCGCTCCAGTCCCTGGCGCGCAAGAGGGTGCTCCGGGTTAAGGGTCAGAACATGTTCGAGCGCCTGCTGCTGCTCGGCGGCGGTCTCGGCAACCCCGGCCAGCCAGAGCCAGGCACGCAGCATATCTGGCCGGTGGCGGGTCAGCGCGCGGAGCAGGGAGCGTGCTTCGGCTTTATTGCCCGCGCGCGCCGTCGTGATGCTCAGATTCAGCAGGCGCTCAGCAGCTTCGGGCGACAGGTGAACTTCCGTGTGCGGCTGATCGGTATCCGGCAGCGGCATGTCGTCATCATATTCCGACATAGCTGTTTCTCATCTGAAAATGTATGCCACACACGGTATCCGTGGCGATCTCCTACACATCCTGCAAAACCAGCCAGCCCTGATCCGGGTTACTGCGGGCAAAAAACTTCAGTTCGGTTGCATCAGGCTCGACATCAAACACAATCGGGACACTGCGCTGCAAGCCGTCGGACGGAACCTGATCTTCCTGGCTCAGGTCGGCGGCAATCCCCCGCCCAAACTGCTCGATATACGCCGTCGAGAGTTCCGGGCGGGCTTCGTAGACGCGACCCTGCGCATCTTTCAGAACAAAGAAATCTCGGGGTACATTTTGCGGTTGCCCGGTGCTATTGTTGACCAGGGCGAGCACCACGACAAAGCGACCATCGGGTTGGCCGCCCCCCAGGCCGCCGATAATCGGTGTTGCGAAAGTTGGCTGTGCAAAAATATACTGCCAGCCACTACTCTCAAGCGCGGTACCGGGCGCGACGACTTCGGTATTGACATTTGCCAGATCTGAGGGTGGTTGCGGCTCCGTCGGTTCCGATTCGCCCTCGGGTGCAACCGGCTCTGGTGATGCGGCCTCGTCCGGCGGTACCTCCTCACCCTGGTTTTCACCTTCCGGTGGAACGGCTCCTCCTTCCGGTGTCCCTACGGCGGGTGTTTCACCCGTTCCCGCAGCTCCCTCGCCTGTCGTTTCAGGCGCTACTGTTTCTGTCCCGACTGTCGGGGCAACAACAATTTGCTCATCACCTTCCGGCCAGAAGATAATTGCCAGCAGTGCAATAATCGCAATAACGATCAGACCGAGGAGAAACGGATTCACCCCACGGCGGGCCGGTTCGGTCTCATCTTCATACTCGTAGTTGTCCTGCGCGGCATACACGGAAGGATCACCCGCTGAACGATTACCCCGGCGGCCGCGCTCCGGTTCAAGCGGGGGGGGGGCAAAGGATGACTCCGGCGGCAGATCGTCCGTAACGACAGGTTGTTCTGCCCGACGCACGGCACTGGGTTGCTCATTCATCACCTCAGACAGCGAGTCGAGTGTGGCAAAAGGATCATCATCCTCATCATAGGCCCAGGGATCCTCGGCTGTTTCCGCCAGATCCGGTTCTTCGACTGGAGCCGGCGGGGGAGCCGCCGCTTCGTCATCAACTTTCCGGGTGGGATTGACGCCCATTGCCTGCAAGCCCTTCTGGGCCATCTCGTTTTCAGGGTTGTATACGAGTACCTGCTCCAGAGCAACCTGACGTTCCTCACGGTTCTCGGCCACACCGGCAAGCCATAACCAGGCTTGCGCGTTATGCGGCTCCTGCCGTGTCAGCAGACGAAAGAGATTGCGCGCCTCTTCTTTATTTCCTTCCCGCGCGGCCTCGATGCCAAGCTGCATAATGCTATCGGACTCCGCCATGCGCGATGCCTCCTCCTGCGCCCAACAAAGGGCTGCGCAACAGACCTGGATGTTTGCGCCATTCTAACATAGGGCTGCGCAATGGTCAACGCATAGATGCCGATTTGTCGCACTAAAACGCGATAGATCATAGCGGTGGCGGGTGAAAGTGCAAAGAGTTTTTGTCGGATATATCAGATATAGTTATTATTGTAGACATATTGTCTGTTCTCTTTTATGGTTACGTTGTTCTCTGTTCTATAGCGTGGGCGTTTCGGAATACCCAGCGTCCGCCGCCGGTTGTTAATCGTCCCGCTACTGACCCCCAGCCGCCGGGCAATCTCCCGGATGGGCAACCGCTCGACCGCGTAGAGCCGCCGCAGTTCATCGGCGG
>CAKZQX010000629.1 GCA_937141995.1 uncultured Chloroflexaceae bacterium
GTCGCCTGGAGATTGCACGCGCCCTGGCGCTACGTCCACGCCTGCTCCTGCTGGATGAACCGACCGCCGGGATGAACCCGCGCGAAACGGAGAATATGATTACCCTGACGCGGCGACTGCGCGATGAACTGGACATCACACTCCTCCTGATTGAGCATGATATGCGGGTGGTGATGACCATCTCCGATGAGATTACTGTGCTGGACTTTGGCGAGAAGATTGCCGAAGGTCGCCCGCAGGAGATTCGCGCCGATCCACGGGTAATCGAGGCCTACCTGGGCAGTGCGGCGGTTGAGGGGCATGATCGACCACCGCCAGTAGGAAATGCCACACCACCGTCTACACCAACCGCCTGATTGGTGTGATCGTTCACTGGTTTCACCACCAGGCAACCGGAAATGTGGAAGCATGGTTCTCATGCCAAAAGTTATACGACCTCTCCCTGGTCTTGCTGTATTCAAATAACCGGAGTTACGCGGTCATTGACCCGATAAGGAATTTTTGCCTGCTATCGCAGGCGCAACTACCGTTCGGGTCCGACATCAGGCCGGAATTGGCTGCACCGCGTACGTCGTGTCAAATAAGAACCGGTGTACCTGATTATGTCTATGCTGACACTCAACAATATTCATACCTATTATGGTCAGATTCAGGCGCTACAGGGCATCTCGCTGACCGTAAACGAGGGCGAGATTGTCACGCTGATCGGCACCAACGGCGCCGGGAAGACGACCACGCTCAATACTATTAGCGGACTGCGCCGGCCACGCACGGGTGAGATCTTGTTTAAAGGGCAGCGGATCGATAAGCTCCCCGTGCATGAAGTCACCCGGCGCGGGATTGTGCAGTCGCCCGAAGGCCGCAAGATCTTTGGACGTATGTCGGTGCGCGAGAACCTCGAGATGGGGGCGTTTATCTTTGATCGCAAAGACACTGCCGCCATTCGGCAGGAGTTGGATCGGGTGCTGGCGCTGTTTCCCCGCCTGCACGAGCGCCTGGGACAGCCCGGGGGCACGCTTTCCGGTGGCGAGCAGCAGATGCTGGCGATTGGCCGGGCAATGATGGCGCGGCCACGGGTGTTGCTCCTCGATGAGCCGAGTATGGGACTGGCTCCAGTCCTGGTTGATCAGATCTTCAACATTATTAAAGAGATTAATATGCAGGGCACCACCATACTCCTGGTGGAGCAGAACGCATTGATGGCGCTGGGTATTGCCCATCGCGGCTATGTGCTCCAGTCGGGAAGTATCGTGCTCGAAGATACAGCTCAGAGTCTTCAGGAAAATGAGATGGTGCGCAAGGCGTATCTGGGCGTTGATTAGCATTCGGGTTTGATGAGACGATAAGGGGGTGATCACCGCCGGCGGTTACGTTTGAGCCGTATCAGGCCATGGAGCGCCTGAGCGTGCAGACAGAAGGTTGGCAACCCGGTATGTCTTGCAACCAAGCATAACTGAAAGGAGCTTTCGGGAATGAAGCGACTATCTGGTCTTATGACCTTGCTGGTGATCCTGACCGTAATGCTGGCCGCCTGCGGTGGTGGTCCTGCCACACCGGCCGAAGAACCAACAGAAGCAACAACGTCAGAAGAGGCGACGCCGGAAGACGAGATGATGGAGGAAGAGGCGACGCCGGAAGACGAGATGATGGAGGAAGAGGCGACGCCGGAGGAAACCGAGGCCATGGGTGAGTTTGAGGGCACCATCAAGATTGCCACCCAGAGCCCGCTTTCCGGTCCACAGGCCGCCATCGGCATTGGTATCAGCAACGCGGCCGAACTGGGGGTTGAGCAACTGGCCGGGCCGCTGGAGGAGATGGGCTTCACGGTTGAGTTGGAGCCGTTTGATGACCAGGCCCAGCCGGAGGTCGGTTCGGCGAATGCAAACAGCATCATCTCCGACCCGGATATCCTGTGCGTGGATGGGCACTACAACTCGGGTGTGGCGCTGGCGGCGCTGCCGACCTACGAGAGCGCCAACCTGGCGATGGTCTCACCGGCCAATACCAACCCGGCCATCACCGAGGACTTCCCCAATGCCTTCCGCATCGTTGGTCGTGATGACCTGCAGGGGCCGATTGGCGCGCAGTTTGCCGACGAGGGTCTGAGTGCCGAGACGATCTATATTGTTCATGACCAGACGGACTATGGTCAGGGCATTGCCGAGTTCTTCCAGCAGGAAGCCGAGAGCCGCGGTATGACCATCCAGGGCTTTGAGGGCACGCAGGAAACCTCGGTCTTTGACTCGATCCTGACGCCGATCCAGGCGCAGACACCCGATGTTATCTATTTCGCCGGCATCTTTAGCCAGGCCGGGCCATTCTTTTCCCAGGCCCGCGACCGGGGCATTCAGGCCGAGTTTATGGGACCGGACGGGTTGGATAACTCGGAGTTGGCCGAACTGGGTGGCGAAGCGGTTGCGGGGATGCACTACACCTCGGTGGCCGCTCCGGTGAGCCAGTTCCCCGATGCGGCGCAGTTTGCCCAGGACTATGAAGCCGAGGATGGTG
>CAKZQX010000630.1 GCA_937141995.1 uncultured Chloroflexaceae bacterium
GTTCTGTATCGGAGCAACCACCCGGTTTGTCATGCTACCGCACAGGTTCTGCTATTTGAAAAGTATTGTTAGCGCGCATAAGCGGTGGGTTAAGTTAATTGCCGCTTTTTAGTAGTCCGGCGTGGCGAACGGCCAAAATTGGGTAAAAATAACCCAAAAGTAGTACGGACATATGTACGACCATCCTTACCTTGACGACTTGACCCAGGACTTATGCGCGCTAACAAAGTATTGGGGTTAACGGTTAAATCCTAACCATTAACCCCTAACCCCAACACCTTTGAAATAACACGCGTTTGCCTAGCTATCTACCTGCCTGCCCAGGATCTGCGCCATCTCATTCTCGACCCAGATCTGCGCTTCAACCCGGCTCGCAAAGGAGTTATCTGCCCAGCGCTCCTGTTTGTCATGCTCGATGCAGGCGCGGTAGGGCGCTGCTTCACCCGCTTCTTTGTCACGGAGGATGCGCCCCCGCTCTGTTGGCGCAATCAGTTCATACTGCTCGGTCTTCGCGGTACTGATGTCTTTCCATTTGCCACTCATACAACATCCTCACTTTCGCAACTGTGCAAACCTATGCTTCAGCATCGGCGACGCTGGATCAGGTCAAAACAGTGACACAGGTTCTAAAGCTATTAACTAGAAATCGCAAGAACTATGCCGGCGGTGCCGGTAGCCCCTACCGCAATCCCAGCGTTTCATCCAGGCCAAACATCAGATTCATATTCTGCACAGCCTGGCCGGAGGCACCCTTGATCAGGTTGTCCTCTACTGCGACGACGATGTAGCGGCCGGCCGCAACATCAACCGGCTGGATTCCCAGGATGCACCGATTGGTATGAACCGCATGACGCAGCTCGGGCAGCCGTCCGGCAGGCAGCAACTGCACAAACGGCTCATCGGCGAAGATGCCGTATGCCTCGCGGACGATATCCGGGTCGGTGCCGGGTGTTACCGTAACATAGATCGTCGAGAGAATGCCCCGGAAGACCGGCAGCAGATGCGGCGAGAAGATTACGTGCAGGCCGGTTTCCTGTTCCATCTCGGCAATGTGGCGGTGGCTGTGCCCGATGTTGTAGGCACTAAAGTTCTCGTGCGCCTCGCCAAAGTGGGTTTTAAGTGAGAGCGAGCGGCCCGCGCCCGACACCCCCGATTTGCTGTCGGCAATGATCGTCTGGTCGGCCGGCAACCCGGCGCGCACCAGCGGATGCAACGCCAGGATCACGCTGGTCGGGTAGCAGCCGGGGTTGGCAACCAGTCGGGCCGCGCGAATAGCCGCGCGGTAGCATTCGGGCAGCCCATAGATCGCCTCGGCCAGCAGTTCCGGCGCGGGATGCGGGTTGCCATACCAGCGGGCATACTCCTCGGCGCGGCGCAGGCGAAAATCGGCGCTCAGGTCGATCACCCGTGTGCCCGCTTCCAACGCCTGTTGCACAGTGGGGACGGTCGTGCCGTGGGGCAGGCAGCAGAAGACCACATCTGTTGCGGCCGGGTCGGCCTCCTCGGCACTGATCAGTGGTACATCAAGGGTTGTTGGAAACACATCCGCCAGGGTTTTCCCGGCGGCTGAGCGGGCCGTGGCGAAGACCAGTTGGGCCTGTGGGTGGCGTTGCAGCAGATTGATCAGTTCAAAGCCCGTGTACCCCGTTGCTCCATAAATGCCAATCCGAATCATGGTTGAGATCCTTTCTTCTGCAAGAGCCTCCCGAGTATATGCCGGTACTCAATCCCCATGCCTTTTCAATAACACGCGTTACGCGGTGGATGTTCAAATCAGACACATACGTTCACAACGGCCGTCTTTGCCTGCGGCAGCATGGTACTCCTGTTCTTCTTTTTTTAAAATTCATGATGTGAATTTCTTTGAAAAAAGATCGGATTTCCCCCACTCTTTCGGAGGCTAGAATACCTTTCAGGTCAGGGGCCGCGTAACTTGTGTCAAATACGGACGGATTGAAGCGCGCAAAGCCGCAAAGTTGCAACGTTTATCCGATTCCTGGCATCCTTTACGGCTTTGCGTGAGCTTCGTTGAAAGGTACTGCGCTCACTCCTTCCTGTCCCGGCTGCGAAACACAATCGCAATCGGCGTCCCGCCAAAACCATAGCGCTCGCGGATGCGGTTTTCCAGGTAGCGCCCGTACGACCAGTGAACCAGATCTTTGTCATTGGTAAAGAAGAGAAAGACCGGCGGGTTGACCTGCGGCTGCGTTGCAAAATAGATCCGCAGATGTGCGCCCTTCTTCGTCGCCATGGGCGGCTGCTTGTTGACCGCTTCGCGCAGCATCTCGTTAAGATGACTGGTGGGGATGCGCTTGTGCCGTTCTTCGACGATCTCCAGCGCCAGCGGCAGCACCCGATTCACGCGCTGGCCGGTCTGCGCGGAAATAAACAACTGCGGTGCATAGTCAATAAATTTGAAGGCTTCCTGCACCTTTTGCGTAAATGCATTAAATGTATCGTTCTCCTTCTCGATCAGATCCCACTTGTTGATCAGCAGCGCCACGCCCTTCTTCGCCTCCAGGATCATCCCGGCGATATGCGTATCCTGAGCGGTGGCACCCTCCTCGGCATCGATCAGCAGTAGCGCCACATCACAACGCTCAATCGCCCGCAGCGTGCGGATCACGCTATACTTCTCGACGCCGCGCTGGATGCGGCCCGCCCGCCGGACACCGGCCGTATCGATCAGGGTTATCGGCGTGCCCTCGTAGATCAGATCGGTGTCGATGCTGTCGCGGGTGGTACCGGGCACTACACTGACCACACTGCGCTCCTGACCCAGCAGCTTGTTGAGCAGGCTCGATTTCCCTACATTAGGGCGGCCCACAATGGCGACGCGAATCTGATCCGTTTCATCCTCTTCCGGTTCGGGCGGCGGCAGCATCTCGACCACGCGATCCAGCACATCGCCCGTACCCAGGCCATGGTAGGCGCTCATCGGGATGGGCTCGCCCAGGTTCAGTTCATAAAACTCCACGGCATTCAGTTGCCGCTCTTTGCTATCGGCCTTGTTCGCCGCCAGGATCACCGGCTTGTTGGTGGTACGCAGCACCTCAGCCACGTCGCTGTCGGCGGCAGTCAGGCCATCGCGCGTATCGACCATAAATACAATCACATCGGCCTCGTCAATCGCCAGTTGCGCCTGCTCACGGATGCGCTGGGCGATCTCGCGCTGGGGCAGATCAACTGCCTCCTCGATCAACAACAACCCGGCGGTATCGATCACGGTAAACTCGTGTCCGTTCCAGTCGCTGGTACCATACAGCCGATCGCGCGTTGTATTAGGAATATCCTCGATAATTGAGCGGCGCTCACCGATCAGTCGATTAAACATGGTGGATTTGCCGACATTGGGCCGGCCCACCAGGGCAACAATTGGTTTTGGCATAATCTGTTTGACCTTTTCTGAGAAATCTGGATAGATCATACCATCAATTGCCGAATCGTGGGAAGCCGCCCCATGGTGTAGGGACGCGCTTCTGCACGTCCGCTACTAGCGGAGTCGTGGAAGGCGGCACCTTGTTGTAGGGACCAGTTCTTTTTCACAAAAAAATTCACAACGTGGATTTTTTTGTGAAAAAGAACAAAACGTACCATGCTGCCGCAGGCGAATCAGGATTTCATTGGGTGAAACGTCTGGTTTGCATGTCAACTGCGTAAGTTGTGGAACAATCACAACCCGATCAGGCGAAGTTGCGGTAGCATGATGCGACAACATGATCGTGCAACTGATGAAAACGTGCAGTCTGTTCCGATGAAAGGAGTTGATCATGCGTTCCTCCAGGCATTTCGGGGATCGACGTTGGCGGCAATGCCGGCTGATCGGGCTTTTGCTGATTGGCCTGGCCGGGAGTATGCTCCCGGCGCGGGTGGCGCAGGCCGCTACATTTACCGTAACCAAAACGGCGGACAGCAACGATGGTACATGCGATACCGACTGCTCACTGCGGGAAGCCATCATCGCGGCCAATACCACCCCCGGCGCCGATACGATTATCCTGCCGGCGGGCACCTACACGCTGACCATCGGCGGGGATAACGAGGACAACGGCGCGACGGGTGATCTGGATATCACCGACAGCGTGACGATGACCGGTGCCGGCGCATCCAGCACGGTTATTGATGCGAATGCACTGGATCGGGTATTTGATCTGGCCGGCTCCGGTCCGCCGGATATCACGGCGGCGATCAGTGGCATCACACTGCAGAATGGCAGCATCGCCGATTCGGGCGGTGGCCTGCTGCTGCGTGCCGGCAATGTACTGACGTTGACAGACAGTATTGTGCAGAATAATACCTCAAGTAGTGGGGATGGCGGCGGCGGTGTTTATGTACAGGGCTCAAGTTCCCTGTCGCTGGTCAACAGCGCAGTTATCAGCAATAACTCGATCGTTCGGGGCGGCGGTATTGTGAACAACAATGTGCTGACGGCGGTAAACAGCACCATCAGCGACAATACAACGGTGGGCACCGGCGGAGGTATTTTCAGCAACAACACCTCCAGCCTGAACAATGTCACTATCGCCAACAATCGTGCCGACAATGGCGGTGGGATCAGTGTGGCTCCCAGTACTGCGCTGACGCTGACAAATACGCTGTTTGCCGGAAATACCAATGGTAGCATGCAACCATCCGACTGTCAGGGAAGCCTGACTTCGCAGGGTTACAACCTGATTCAGAGCAGCAGCAGTTGTACATTTACCCCCGCAACCGGCGACCTGATCGATCAAGATCCGCAGCTTGGCTCGCTCCAGAATAACGGTGGTCCTACGCCGACCCACGCTCTGCTGTCGGGCAGTCCGGCAATTGATGCCGGGAGTCCGGCGGTTCCTGGTAGTGGTGGCACGGCCTGCGCCGCCACGGATCAGCGCGGCGTTACGCGGCCCCAGGACGGCACCGTGAACGGTACGGCGGTGTGCGATATCGGCGCGTATGAACGGGAGCCCTGGCAACTCTACCTGCCCCTGCTGGCCCGCTAACCCGGCCTTCAGGCAATCATATTTTACAGAAGGTACGCGGTGCGTGTTCAAACCGGGCTTTTAACCCGATGAAACCCGATTCGCCTGCGGCAGCATGGTACTTTTCTTATCTTTTTCACGAAAATTTGGCTCGGAGAGCCAAATTTTCGTGAAAAAGGTTGGCTTCTTCCGCCCTGCCGGAGGCAATATCCCCACCAACCCCCTCTCAAGTGTAAATTTTTTCGCCAGATCGCATTGAAATGTGGTCGGTTCGTGTGGAATAGACCGCCGCTCGAGCAAAGCCCTGCGCGCGCATCAGGACGGGGTGCGGACGCGCAGAAGCGCGTCCCTACCACAACATGTCTACACCTGAGAGCCACCAAACCCGGGATCGCCTGATGTATGTCAGCATTGGCCGTTTCGCGGTTTTCGCTCATTTCGTGTTTTTCGTGGTCCAAACTCCCACCGCGTAAGTCCTGTCACTTTGTGGAACGCCACGGTTCCCGCGTCGGCACACAGGCTGACTTGTGCCGGCGCGGGAACTTCTCCCATAGATACCGCTAATAGACCGGCTTCTTCGTCACCGGGTCTTTGCCGGTTTCGGAGGTCGCCGCGGGGATAGCGGTGCTGGTGGGCGGCAGGTCCAACTCTTCCTCCGGCGTGGCGGTCGGCTCCGGTGTGGCCGTCGCCGAAGGCAACGGCGTGGTGGTCGGCTCCGGTGTGGCGGTTGCCTTCGGCGGCTGCGTGGCGGTCGGCTCCGGTGTGGCGGTCACTTCCGGCGTGGCGGTTGCCTCCGACGGCTGCGTGGCGGTCGGTTCAACCGTCT
>CAKZQX010000631.1 GCA_937141995.1 uncultured Chloroflexaceae bacterium
GGGTTGATGCAGATGATTAGCTCGGCCCCCCGGTCAATTGCCACATCCAGGCTCACCGTGCCGCGGATACCGCCATCGAGGTAGTCACTTGATCCGGCGCGCACCGGTTGGTAGAAGAGGGGCACGGCGGCTGAGGCGCAGACCGCCAGCGAGATCGGGACACTATCGAGCGGCGGATGCCCAAAGATGGCGCGCTGTCCATTATCGAGATCCGTCGCAATAATTGCCAGTTCGTGCGGCAGGTTGCGAAAATCGTTGCTATGGCCCGATCGGGTAAATAGATTGCGCAGATACTGCTCCAGCGTAGCGGTATCGTAGAGGCCGGTCGGCAGGCCAATTGCCAGCGTTTCAAGCAAATCGAGGAGCGAGGCATGCTGCCCCTCCTGAAAGATGCGGCGGAGGGTTGCCAGCAGTGCTGCCGGTAGCCGGACACTCCGGCGCAGTACATCCGGCAGATTGAAGGCGTAAACATGGTGTGGGGAGAGTTGCTCAATGCCCAGCACGGAGTTATCAATCAGCGCCAGCAGCGTACGCGGCGAGAACCCGTTCGCCAGACAGGATGCCACCAGAGCGCCGGCACTCGTCCCTACATAAATATCCATGTCATTTATCGAGATCTGGTCCAGCAGATCGTCAATAGCACAGAGTGCGCCAACCTCGTAGACGGCTCCGGCAACGCCGCCGCCGGCCAGGACCAGCGCAGTTTTGCTGCGTTGTGGCGATGGGAGGATGCTCACAGTCCCCTCATTAGTTTGTCATTCGTTAATGATCGTCATCGTGTACAGCACCCTCGTGCTGTCGCATAAGTTGTTCAACAACTGCAGTTAACGCGTCAACCTGGGCATGCAGGCGAACAACATCTTGCCGGCTCGGCACATCTTCCTCGTGGACTTCCAGCGTCTGGTCTTCTTCCTGGGCCAGATCTTCGCGGAGCATGAGATGCCGCACCCGGGTATCTTCTTCGCTGCTCAGCGCGCCTTCGGCCACCAGTTTGTCCAGCCGCCGTTTGATCTCGGCTTCGATTATCTCTTGCCCGCCGAGTGAGTTCAGCAGCACGCGGCGCAGGTTTGTCAGCGTATCGCCGCTGAACTGAATTAACCCCGTCAGGACGGTTGCCGGCAGTGGTCCACCACCACCATTGCGCCCCCGCGTCTGTAAGACGACCTGGGCCAGGATACTCCCGGTGATATCCTCGCCGGTTTCATTATCGATAACCTGAACATGCTCGCCTGCCTGCACCAGCCGCCCAATGCCATCAAGGGTGATATACCGCTTGCGATTGGTGTGATAGAGCTTCCGGTTGGCATACTTCTTGATCGTCTGCATCGGGGCTCCCTTCCCTGTGGCTGCTGTATTATAGCACACCAGGTTCGGTTATGAGTGGTAGAAAATAGATCAGCGGGGGAATATCAGGTGCTAATGTGGAGGGTAACAGCGGGAATATGATTACAGCATATTCCCGCTATAGATGGACAGGTGCTTGTTTCATGCTATGCCGGCGGTGTTCCCTGCTCCGGGGCTATTCCCTGCTCCGAGCTCTGCGTGCGGCGCAACTCCTCGACCCGGGCGGCAAGTTGAGCAATCTTGGCGCTCAATTCGTCAATATCCCGCTTGGAGGGAACATTGAGGCGGTTAAGAAATTGCTCCAGGCTATTCTCCAGTTGTTCGCCAATATTATTGACCTGGGTCTGTGCCTCGGCCTCAGCCTGCGGTCGCTGCTGACGGAAGCGCTCTTTGACCTCGTTCATCAGCTTCTCGCCATCCTTCTGTGCCAGTTCGCCGCGCTCGACCAGGCGGTTGATGAAGTTCTCAACCTCATCACGCGTCAGCGCCACCGCGCCAATACCGGCCAGCATCAGCCGCCGCAGTATCTCGTTCAGTGGAGTGGCACTGCTCCCGTTCTCCTCATCGATCTGGCGGACATTTACCTCGATCTCTTCTGCCATAGCCGGTTCTCCTTACGTACTATTTTGGGACTATGTCCTGTGAACGCGGTTTGCCACACTTTCTATCATAGCATGGTTCTGCGAGTTAGTGACATGTCATTATGGTTATAACGCATTGCGTCATCAGGGTTAGTATAACACTCTGCTGTATGCCTGTCAACCGCACAAATGACGCAGTCCTTGACCCGGAAGACCGTTGGGCCTCCGGTAGGGCGGAAGATCCCCGATCTTTCCCACAAAAAATTCACAACGTGGTTTTTTGTGGGAAAACTACAAGAGTATCATTGCTGCCGCAGGCGAAGCGGGCTTCCACCTGGTCAAACATCCAGGTTGCGTACCAACCGCGTACGTCGTGTCAACCAGAGGACACGTCCAGGCTAGATGCCGAGGCGATTCTGCGGGTCCATGGCGTCGGCATCTGACCGGAATGTCATCTTCGCCTGCAACAACGCGCTACCGGCGCTAGTCTTACTCGTCGGCATAGTTGCTGCAAGGGTGCTGCGAGCAAAACGGTTACTTGCATGACACTGTGCCGGATGGCTGACGCGACAAATCATTCAGCTTGCCGCCGGTTCCGCGCCGCCGGGAAACATTTCAACATAGGGAGACGAGTTGCATGCATGCTATCTTGCCGTTGCTGCGTCGGTTGTTTATCGGCGTAACGCTGGTTTACGCGGTGGGCATGGCTGGTCTGGCACTGCTCTGGAACGGCGAGTTCCCGGAGGTCTGGTGGCTGGAGTTGCCAAATATCTTTGCGCCATATCTGTTTGTGCCGCTGCTGCTGCTGGTCCCGGCTGCCCTGCTGATCCGTTCCCGCTGGTTCCGAGGGGCGGTGTTCTGCTTGAGTGTGATCTTTGGTCTGCTCTTTGTGCCCACCTGGATTCCTACCAACCCGTTCCGACCGGCGCTGGAGCCGGATCTACGGGTTGCTACCTGGAATGTGTTGTATAACAATCCTGAGGGCGATGAGGTGGTTGCGCTCTTACGTGCGCAGGATGCCGATGTTATCGTACTGCAGGAGCTAACCGTTCCGGTTACGGAGGTATTGGAGGAGCAGATGCGCCGGGACTATCCCTACCAGGCACTGGAGCCGTTGTATGGCGACCACGGCATGGGGATTATCAGCCGTTACCCGTTTGTCAATCGCACCAATGATCCGACGTTTCCCTGGCGACGCGTGACGCTGGACATTCAGGATCAGCAGATCACCGTGATCAATGTGCATCTGGCGACGCCGCAACTTCAAACGCGCGATCTGCCGTTCCTGAACCGTGAGGTAATCATTGAGGACTATGCGACCGCGCGCCGCTCAAATGAACAGGCAGAACTGCTGGCGTTGATTGACTCCATTGAGGGACCGCTTGTGATCCTGGGTGATTTCAACACCAGCGACCGCGAACCGGCGTACACTGAGTTAAACCGGCGGCTACACGATGCCTACCGAGAAACAGCCTGGGGACCGGGCCTGACCTTCCCGCAGAATATGTCGGTCGGCCCGCTGCCCGTGCCTTTTCCCCTTGTGCGCATTGACTATGTCTGGAGCAAAGGTGATATGCTTGCCACGGATGCCTATACGGTGTGCCGTGGCGCCGGCTCGGACCACTGCATGGTGGTCGCCGATATGGATATCGCGGAGATACCCCTGGCCGGCAAGTGAGGTTATCTACTACACACCCAATTCCTGCCGCAGTGCGATCAGCTCATCCTCGATGCGACGTAGCAGCGGTTCCTGTTCGTGCAGTGGTAGAAACGAGGCTCGCACGCCATTCAGCACGAGTGTGCAGAGATCATCGACATCGAACCCAAACTGGCGCACGGCAATGCGGTACTCATCGATTAGCGTGGTATGAAAGAAGGTCGGGTCATCGGTATTGAGCGTAACCGGCACCCCGGCATCAAACAGTTGGCGTAGCGGATGCGCCTCCCAGGAGCGCGCCGCCCCGGTCCAGAGGTTGCTGCTGGGGCAGATATCCAGCACCACGCCCCGCTGCGACAGATAGGTCACCAGGTTTGCGTCATCAATACTGCGGATACCATGTCCCAGTCGCTCCGACTGCAACGCATCAACTGCGCCCCAGACACTGGCAGGGCCGACCACCTCGCCTGCATGCGCCATCAGGCGTAAGCCGGCCGCCTTCGCCGCCGCAAACACCTCGGCAAACGGCTCCGGCGGGTGGCCAATCTCATTGCCGCCAATCGACCAGGCGACAACCCCATGTTTCATCGCCTGTTGTGCAATCTCCAGCACCTCCCAGGCCAGTTCGGGCCCATACTGGCGGCCATAGTCCAGCCCCAGGCGGACAACCAGCCCGGTTTCGCGCTCGACCCGCTGAAATCCGGCAGCAGTTCCGGCGATTGCCTCGTGCAGATCTACCCGGTTCAGATGCTGCATCGGCGAGAGCATGACCTCGGCATAGCGCACCTGCTGCCGGGCCAGCATTGTTCCGGCTTCATAAGCCAGGCGCTCAAAATCTTCCCCAGAGCGAATAGCGCGTACCAGCGCCATGTAGACTGTCAAGAACTCAGCAAAGTTGCGATAGCGAAAGAGCTGCTCCACCCCTACAATATCGCGTGCCGGCAGTTCCACACCATTGCGTTGCGCCAGTTCCAGGAGTGTGCCCGGCATGATGGTTCCTTCAAGATGAAGGTGCATTTCCACCTTGGGCATGCGCATAATAAACGTATCGATTTCTGGTGTGAGCACAGCACTACTCCTTTATATTGCCGGGTTGTATCAGTTTTGCCACACGCAACAGGGTAAGGTGGGGGGAAAAAAAGGAAATAGCAGAACGCTATTTCCCACATGCCCCTACGTTCGCCTGGGCCATCGTTGCCGGCAGACCGTTCAGATCAGAATTACCCGATGCCCGCTTCGGCCAGGCGCTCGGCATTATCGTGGACAATCAGCGCATCGATGAGCCGGTCGAGATCGCCGTTCAACACCCCTGGCAGATTCGAGAAATTCTGCTCAATCCGATGATCTGTCACCCGGTCTTGCGGGTAATTATAGGTACGTATCTTCTCGGCGCGCTCACCGGTTCCCACCTGCGCCAGGCGCGTCAGCCCCTGTTCGCGCTGCCGTTTTTCCTGCTCAATGGCATAGAGCTTGGAGCGTAGCACCGAGAGTGCTTTCTCTTTGTTTTTCAGTTGCGAGCGGCTATCCTGGCAGGTGACAACCATCTCTGCCGGGGTGCCCCCCTTGTAGAC